>JAFDZJ010000184.1 GCA_018266965.1 Bacteroidota bacterium | reverse complement strand
ATTTGTTGTATCTATTACAGCATATTTGTCTTTTTTTAAACCCAAGCCACCTGAAATAATATTGAAATATTTTGTGTCGGTTAGTTTAACTTCTTGATGATTTAAAGAATCAGACGAAAAGTTATCTAATTGAGATTGATATTCAGTGATTGATTGAGATAAGTTTTGTAGATATGAAGAAAACTCATTAACTTTTATTTCAATAGTTTCTTCTTTGATTCCCAAATCAATTAGTGTTTTTTCTTCCCATAAATTTTCAATAATCCAAGATTTACTATAATTATCATTAAACCAATTAAAAGGAATTGATTTAAAACGAGGGTCAGTTGTTTTAAAATGTAGTTTTGCTCCTTTAAATTGGTTATAAAGAATTACAGCTTCTTTTAAATCGTTCTCCGCTTTATCAATTCTATATACGTCTAAGGTTTCTCCAATATCTGAAACTAAATAACTAAAAACTGGCGTAGTTTGAATATCTTTTTTATTATGTTTTTTTGTTATGCAGATGATATAAGTTTTTTTAAGTGTGGTAAAAAATGTTTTTGATGGTAACGAAATAATTAAGTCTAAATAGCATTCATCCATAATATACTTTCGTAAATGCTTATCCAAATTTCTACTTAGAGTTCCATCAGGAATAACTATATAAGCTTTCCCATTTGGCTTTAAAGCTTTTACTATCCATTCTAAAAATAGTCCTTCAATTCCTATTGAATTTAATTCATAGTGATATTCTAATCCACTTTTCTTAATTTCTTCTTTTAGATTACTTGTTCCACTTGTAACATAGGGTGGGTTTGTTACTATTAAGTCGTATTCCTCTTCAACAGGTTCAGATAGAGTACCTAAAATAGAATTAGTCTTTAGTAAAAAACTATCATTAAATAAATTAGAAAATTCAGTTGTAATAGTAGGGTTTTCTTTAATTAAATCAGAAAAATAAATTAGCATATTGGCTTTAGCCAATATAATAGTTTTTTGTTCATCTTTATCAAATCCTTTGTCGTAGCCATGAATAGTGATTTTTGGAATTAGTTTACCTTTCTTAACTTCATAAAATTGGTCTAATTTTGTAAATACTGGTTCTAATAAGAATTTACCCACACCACAAGCTGGGTCACAAATTTTTGCTCCTACTTTAATATCATCTTTTGCCATTTCAACAATAGCTCTAACAACCTTTAACGGTGTAAAAAACTGCCCCCAATTCTTTTTACTAATACTTTCCTTAAGAAAACTTTCAAAAAGCTGGCTTTTGAAATCGTAATCAATGTGTTCAAGTTTTCCGTAATCTTTAAACTTAGTTAGGACTTTTTTGAAAACAGTGCTATATCCTTTTACAGCATTTTGGTCTTTGCTGACAAATATAGTTCCATTTATTATTGTAGTCTTATCCGTTCCTTCTGGAAATAATTTTTTAATTTTTGGTCTAATTGAACTTGCATAAGTTTCTAAAACTTCATCTTCAGTATTTCCATTAAAACTTTCATAAAGTGTATTGAAATTGAACATTCCTTGCAATACACCCAAATCACTTAAATATTTAAAAATAAAAAGTTCAACAAATGTGTATAGACAATTTTCGGGTGTTGCACCACTAACCGACCAAATGTCTTGCCAAATTTGTTTTGCCAAATCCGTTGGATTTACCAATTGTTTTGGTTTAATTTGGTCATTTAACTCATTTATTGAAAACATTATTTTCTCAATGAGGTCAGGTAGTTTTTCGTCTGTTTTGTCGAAATTATATTTTAATTCTTTTCCATTTTCGTCTTTGATAAGTTTTCCTGTCAAAACATTAACCCAAAGCGTTTCTTTTGTATCTGTGGCAATTAAAATATGAGCATCAAGTTTTTTTGCTACTTCTAATTCCTGTTTTATTGCTTTGTTTTTTTGTTCTTTAGTTTTAAATTCGGAAGGCTTTTTGTTTTCAATAATTGCAATAACATTTTTTTTCTGTACAATTAATCCATCAACTTTTTTCTTTTCTTCTGCTCCATAGTTTACATTACGAATAATACCGTGTTCTTTCAAAGCCTTTACAGACGTTGCACCGATATTATAAAAATCCCACTTCCCAATTTTTTCAGGATTTTTTAAAAGTCCTCTTTGTAAAAGTTCTTCACTCATAACTACTTAAATTTTAATTCGGCTTGTCTAGTGTTAGTACTTTTAATATATTTTACGTTGTCTTCTGCAACTACAAAAACCTTGTCTGAACAATGGTTTTCATATGCTTCTAAAGCAAACTTGTCTGCATAAAATAAGTCTGTAAGTTCCTGTAATTCAACTTGAAATAATTCTGATAGTTTGGCTAATTTAGATTTACTAAATTTTTGAGTTCCGTTTTCAATTCTGCTAATGGCACTTGAATTAATGCCAATTTTAGCACCAAAGTCAGTCTGTGTCCACTCTCTTTTTTCCCTCTCTGTCTTTATATAATGTCCGAAACTTGCCATATTTTAGGTTTTACATTTTTTGGTTTGACCTATAAGTCGCAAACTTAATAAAATATTGTTAATTCAATACTATATTTTCTTGAAATCTGCAAATTATTTTGTCTTACAGTTATTTTTTTTGGGGTGGTGGGTGGGCTTGGGTGCGTTGGGGTAAAATTAAATGTGGTGCAAAAGCGTTGGCTTTATGTGTTGGCTTGCACCTCTTTTAATTTTACGAAGCGTTGGCTTTTCTGTCTATTGTTGTCAGAATGTTCAATGTTCGTAGGGTGTCTCTTGGGATTACAGCTAACGTGAAGGGGATTGGGGAAGTGTGCCGTTATACGATATTTTAGTTCCGGCACATTTCGCCAATCCCATGTTATACGAAGTTTTTTTTGTTCATTTCAAAGATAGTAAAAAACGTAGTTTTATCTCTAAACTTCCGCAAAACTTTTTTGATTCATTTTGTAAATTTAAGATTTACGAAGTGAAATCAAAAAAATGAGTTGAAAATACTAAAACTCTAAAATCAACCTGTTTTTAATATCTATAGTTACAACTTGATTTTTTCATTTTTTTTCCCTAACTTAGGCAAACTTTTGGCGAGCCTTCGCCTTGAAAGTAAAACTTTCAGCAAAGTCTCTTTGCAAAGTTTGACAGTCAAAAAATCTGTCTACTCTCTAAAAAAAAGCAGGGTGATTTTTGTCCTTTAAACCCCAAAATTTTCAACGAACTTTTTGCGCAATGTTTGGAATAAAATTTCGTATAACGGAAAAAGTATTGGCGAAGTGCGGGCTAAATGGAACGAAAAGTTCAATTTAGACTAAACGTAGCCGATGCTTTTTTCTTACACTAAATTACTCTTTTTTGTGGAATAAAAAAGCAGCGGCGGATAAATATTACAAAAAGTTCAACTTTCCCATAACCCCGCATTTTGCCAATACAATGTTAGCTGCAGTAGTTTTTATTCATTTTGTTCAGCTTGTTGAATATTATGTTGCCCAATTAAGTCCTGAATCCTATCATTTCCATATTCACGAATTAAACCAGTATTTTGAAAAATGAATTCTTCAATAATTTTTTCACTAGTTTTTTTTCGCGAAAAACTTGCGATTAATTCTCCGATAAAATAGAATGGAACTCTCAAAATTCCATACAACGATATAAATCCTAATGTTGCGGATTTAAGATAACTTTTCTTTCTTAATTTTCTTCCACAAGAATCGCAAACAATTACGTTTGAGTCAAAACTTGTATCTAAAATTGAGATATAGTGAATATTGAAACCTTGAATATTATTAAACTTTTTTCCACATTCACTGCATTCAGAATTTCGGATTAAAATTTTTAAGTTTTGAAGTTCCGCTCCTTTGAAAAAATTTCGTTCAAGTTTTATCCAATTAAGAAGGTTTTTGTCAAGGTTTCTTTTTTGGATTTCATTTTCAAGAATTGGAATCGCATCTTCTCGTAAACTTTTGCTTTCATTCATTGCAAGATTTACGATTTTTTGATCGTTAAAATTTTTGTAAGATTCTGTCAGTTCTTGTGTTGTGAGCATTTTTGTGACTATTGCAGCTAACGGGAAAGGGCTTCGCGAGGTGCGGGTCAACTAACGATGAACTTCGGGCGTGGAAAAAATCTTCAACCTGCGAAAATCTTCCGGGCGCGGCTTTCAACCCCGCATCTTGCGAAACCCATGTTGTGCGACGTGCTTTCTTTTCCTTTAATTTTTCGTTTTTTTTGTTTCGATAAAGTTAATAATTTTTTCCTTTCGCATGGAAAATCTCCGACTAAAATCCTAAAAAATTTTCCGAAAATGTTTTGCGCAATTTTTTTGCAAACTTCATGCACACTTTTGAAACATTCACGCACTTTAACGTGATTTTGTCGAGATGTGGATTTTACGGCGTTTTTCCAAAGATGGTTTTTCGGCGCAATTTTTAACGCAACGTTTTTCACGCAGTTTTTCCAAAGTATCTAAAATTTTGCGGCTTGAAATATTTACGCAGTTTTTCCAAAGATTTTCCCCCAATTTTTAGGAACGTTGAAGTTTGGCTTGTTCAAAAATTTCAGATAAATTTTTCGATTTTCACACACTTTATGCGCAATTTTGGCAGCATGTCGTACAACGGAAAAAGTATTGGCGAAGTGCGGGCTTAATTTAACTGAAAGTTCAATTTAGACTGCGTGGAGCCGATGCTTTTTTCGGATTGTTAAATTACAAAAAATAATAATACGAAAAAGCAGCGGCGGCTAAATATTTCTGCTTTTCAATTT
>JAFDZJ010000183.1 GCA_018266965.1 Bacteroidota bacterium | reverse complement strand
TTTGTAATGTTTCCAAATTATGTTTCATTTTTTGTACCTCAACCCAAGTTTCGGCTCCTTTGGTAACTTCTAAGTTGGGGTCGAAAACATTGTTACTCTCCAAGGCTACAATTTTGTGGAAAGCACTAGCTTCTGCACTTCTTACGATGGCTGCAGCATTACGAAACTGATAAACATCTTCCAAAATTGGTAATACGAAATCGGAACTTTCATGGGATTTCTCCTCAATTTTGGCACATCTTTCAGCAGTCAAAAATTTCTTTAAAAATTCAAATCGTTCTAGTAAGTCTGTCATTTGGCAAAGATAATTTTTTTTATTTCGAAATTTAAAAATAAAATATCTGTGTAAATTCAAAAAAAAGAAAGACAATCTACACACTTCATTAGACATAAATGATTTTTAGCTAAATTTGTAACTCTTTCTTAAGAAAAATAAAAGTATGAATTCAAAAAAAATTATTTCACATATCGTTGATTGGTTAAAAAATTATGCCGAAAAGGCAAATGCCAATGGATTTGTAATTGGCGTTTCAGGAGGGGTGGATTCGGGTGTGGTTTCTACACTTTGTTGCATGACAGGTCTGAAAGTTCTTGCAATGGAAATGCCTATCCGACAAAAGACCGACCAAGTATATAGAGCAAAAAGCCATCTGCAATGGCTCTCCGAAAAATTTGAAAATGTAAACATAAAAACGGTAAACCTCGATGAAAGTTTTTCGGCGTTCGAAATGAGTGTTACAAAAGAATTTGACAATAACCCACATCAAAATCTAGCTCTTGCTAATACCAGAAGTAGATTAAGAATGCTTACCTTATATTATTTTGGGCAAATTAATGGACTATTAGTTTGTGGCACCGGAAACAAAATAGAGGATTTTGGAATAGGCTTTTTTACCAAATACGGCGATGGTGGAGTCGATATTTCACCAATTGCAGACCTCTACAAAACAGAGGTATATCAATTAGCAAAAGCTCTTGACTTGATAGACGAAATCCAAAATGCAATACCAACAGATGGATTGTGGGACACCGAAAGAACAGATGAAACCCAGATAGGAGCAACCTACCCGGAACTAGAAAAAATCCAAAAAGAATGGGGTACAAAAACTGAAACAGACTATTCCGGGAGAGATTTGGAAGTTTATAGAATTTTCAAAAAAATGAATGCAGCAACCCAACATAAAATCAATCCAATTCCGGTATGTAACATTCCGGAGGAGTGGAGATAGACAAAACAATATTTTTATATTCATTTTAAATTATACAAAAGATGATAAATTCCAAAATAAAACAATTATCAATATTTATTGCAGGTCTGTTACTAGGTTTGTTGCTGATGCACTTTTACAAAACCTATACCATAGAAAAAAGGAATAATGAAAAGGAAGATCGAACTACTAGCATTGCGAATTCTGAAAAAGACAATGATGCTAAAAATACAACTAATCAATCCTTTGATATAACAGAACTAACCAAAGAAAAAGTTGTTGTACAATTCGTAAAGGACAATCATGAATTACCAGACTGTTATATAAAAAAATCCGAAGCCAGAAGAAAAGGCTGGGAACCTTCCAAAGGAAATCTTTGCGAGGTGTTGCCAGGAAAAGCAATTGGTGGCGACAAATTCTCCAACAGAGAAGGACAACTCCCAAAAGGCGAACAATATTATGAAGCGGACATCAACTTCAGCTGTGGACATCGACAAACAGACCGAATGATTTTTACAAAAAATGGCGATGTTTGGGTAACTCACAATCATTACAAATCATTTGAAAAACAATAATTAAAGGGAATATTCGGTTTTAATAAATTTAAAAAAAATAAAAATAAAATATGAAAACACTAAGTATAGATTTTACAGATATTGGCGATTACGAAGATTTTTACAACGAACTAAACAACAAAATACAACTACCAGAAAATTTTGGCAATAACCTAGACGCTCTATATGATAGTATTACAGGATATTTTGAATTGCCTCTACATATAGAGTTTGTAAATATGACAGTTACCCAATTGGAAGATTTTGAATTACTTATAAACACACTAGAAGACGCCGAAGAAGAATTGGACGACTTCACTTTTTCCTACTTCCTAGAACAATATGAAGAGGAATAAATTTACGAAAAAACAATGACAACAGAAGAAATAGAAATCTACCTCAATGAAATAGTTGAGGAAATGAAAACCAATATTTCCTTGGAAAAATTGTATGAAATATTTATTGAACTTACGATTAGGAAATCCGAAATACACAAGCTAATCCACTTCTGTATTGATGATTACGAACGAAAAAACTACTTTTCCATACTGGAACTAGCTAACTCACTGCAATATGTATGCAATAAAAAAATAAATACAACCATCAATGAAAGAAGTAAAAATCTTGAATATGATTTTAAAATAGAAAAAGAGCATATTGCTTCAACACTAAAAGATTTTACAAAAACTTCTGTACTGTTCCAAGAGTTTTGCCAAAAGATATTACCAAAGAAATCTTACAGCCAACTAGAATTACTCGCCCAACATTGCAAAATAGGCAATATGAAAGTTGCTGAATATCTAAAACAAGGAAAATATAAAGAAATAGATTTTGACAATGAAGACTAACACACTTTTGGCACTAAAAAGCGAAATATTGAACTGTATTGATGTAACTAGATTGCAAGAATTAAAGTTAAATTTAAGAATTTTCGCATCCAAATTAAGCACACAAATAGAGCTGGAAGATTACCATAGCGAAGAATATATAAAAGATGCTAAAAATTCAAAATCTATTGCAGAAGCCTACATTTCGGTATTGGATTGGAAGCTGAAACAAATACAACTAGATAAGACAAATGAAATGGTAAATTCATTTGTAGAACACAAAAGTTTTCTATACGAAATATTCAATACTAATTTCGAAAATTACTTGATCAACCATTCTGCTTCCAAATCTCTGAAAGAGAAGAACGCCGAATTGAAGGAGGAAAATTTCAAACTATTAGAAAAAATAAGGCAAAATACTGCAGATTTCTATTTAAAAGATGATTTTGAACTAAAAAAGCAACAGTTCTTATTATTGGAAAAACAAAAAGAATTGGATAGACACAAACAAGAATTGAGTAATTTAAAAAAAGAAATTCAAAAAATTTATAATCAATTTTCAAACCTTATAGATGATTGAAATATAAACTAACCTCTCCAAAAAATGAAGAGGTTAGTTTGCAATTATTTTTTTATGAAGACAATGTCTTGTACTTTTCTAATTTGTCGTTGAGAAATCTACAGAGTTCTTCCGCTTTCTTACCATAGTTACTAGGGAGGGTACCTTCGTTATTAGCCGCCAATGTATCTACTTTGTACGCCAAATATTTGCCGGTATATTGTGGGGAAAACCTTATCAATGTAATGTTTTGAAAAAATATTTTTTTCGTATAAAACCTTTCAATATTTTTCCATTGTATTTCCGACTTCCAAAACATTGTTCTAATAGAAATACCCTCTGGCTGTATGATAAGTTGGTTGTTGGTTGAAATCAACTGTATAATATTCAGAATGAGGGTTGTGCCAAAAAGTAAAATCGTTAGCCAACCGAAATTATTGTGTAAAGAATACACCAAATAAATTCCCATAGCTAGCATTGCTATATTTGCGATTAATGAAAGGATAGTCTTCCAAGTAGTCGGTCTTAATACTATTTTCTCCATAATTATTTTACCAATCCTCTTGCTTTTAGTAGTGGTTGTATATCCGGGTCTTTGCCTGTAAAATTCCTGAAAGCTTGGTTCAGATCCATAGAGTTTCCTACCGAGAGTATATATTTTCTAAATCTATCTCCATTTTCCCTAGTCATTCCTCCGTTTTTTTCGAACCAATCAACAGCCGAAAAATCCAACATTTCGCTCCACAAATAAGCGTAATATCCAGCAGAATATCCACCACCCCAAATATGAGCAAAGTATGGCGAATGGTATCTGGTTGGGACTTCTTTCACCAAAAGTCCATATTTTTTCAGAGCATTGTTTTCAAAATCATTGCATGGGATAATTTGTTTTTCGGTGGTAACAGTATGCCAAGACATATCCAATGTTGCTGCAGCAACCAATTCTGTAACATTGTATCCCTCATTGAAAGTTTTGGAATTTTTCAATTTTTGGACCAGTTCACTTGGTATTGGTTTTCCTGTTTGGTAGTGGACAGCATAGTTTTTCAGCACACTAGGTTCCAAAGCCCAATACTCGTTGATTTGTGATGGAAATTCAACAAAATCCCTTGGGGTATTGGTTCCGGAAAGCGAAGTATATTTTTGGTTGGCAAACATTCCGTGTATAGAATGTCCGAACTCATGAAAAAGCGTGGTAACATCATCAAATGATATGAGAGATGGTTTTCCTGCGGCTGGTTTTTGATAATTATAGACATTTACAATTACAGGTTTTTGACCAAGAGAATAGGATTGTTCTACAAAATTGCTCATCCAAGCACCTCCATTTTTGTTGCTTCGGGTATAAAAATCCAAATAATAAATTGCCAAAGATTTTCCATCGTGGTCAAAAACTTCATACGCCACCACATCTGGATGATAGACAGGCAAGTCTGGCCTTTTTTTGAAACTTAAACCATAGAGTTTTTCAGCAGCAAAGAAAACTCCTTTTTCCAAAACAGTTACTACCTCAAAATAGGGTTTTATCTGAGCTTCATCTAAGTCATATTTGGCTTTTCTTACCTGCTCTGCATAGAAATTCCAATCCCACGGTTCCAGTTGGAAATTACCTTTTTGGCTATCAATCAGGTTGTGTATTTCCTTGGCTTCTTGATTGGCTCTATTGGTAGCAGGTTTCGCGATTTTTGCCAATAAATCCATTGCTCTTTCCGGAGTTTTTGCCATTTGATCTTGCAATTTCCATTCGGCAAAATTTTTCTTA
>JAFDZJ010000182.1 GCA_018266965.1 Bacteroidota bacterium | reverse complement strand
TTTTTAAGCATTCTTGAACTTCTTATCTATTTTTTTGTGTTCTTTTCAGCGTATTTTCTATTTTAACTTCTTGTTTTAACCCGCTAAAACTTCAAATTTAAAACAAAAAATCCATCTAAAAACACCTACAAAAAAATTAGATATAAAATTTAAACAGGCTCTTAAAATTTCAAACTGATAATAGATATTTAACACCAAACAAATACCCATTTGAAATAATGAGCTAATGTACTGAAAAACCCAACGAAAACCAAATTATTTATAGCTTTCGTTGAGTCTTTTTACACAGTTGTTATTAGTAAGGTGTTTTAAATTTTTTTTGTTTTTTTAAATTCTAAAATAGACAAAGCTATCAAAATGAATGCAGCACCAATCATTATCCATCCACCTATATCGGGATAGGAATGTGCAGTGAAATTCAGTAACTGTTTGGAACCTATCAATGGAGGCTGATAGGACATTCCTGGCACTACAATTGCAGCATTGGGATCCAAATTATGTCCGTAGTCATACTCCCATTGCCAAAAATCATACATGAAGGCAACCCCAAATACAAGATAAAGTATGGTAAATGTATAGAGCCAAACTTTTTTTCCAAAAGCAGCCACCAACAAACAAATTGCACCCAATACACCCAAAGCATAAGGTAGAATTTTGAATTCTATAAACTCATCTTCTTTTATGTGTTTCATTCCAATATAATGGTTGAGTCCATTGATGATGTCGAATTCTCCACCTAATTTATTAGAGTAAATATACATACTCAATCCTTCCGGATACTGTGGTGCCTCCAAAAATATTGCCCAAATTGGAGTAAATATACTCACGATAAGCCCGATGCCACAAATAGCTAACAAAATTTTAGAAATTTTGTGTAATGAATTAGTTTTCATTGTAATGATTTTTATTATAAAGTTTCTGATAAATTCGTTTGTGAATAGTATTTTCAAGAGAAAAATTCACACTATAAAATTACGAATTTCAAATATCAATTTTTGTGATAATGGTTACAAACTGACAAAAATCAGATAATAAAAAAAGGGCAGTTGTACTGCCCTTTTTCATAAGATAAATTACTTGGTTACTCCTTGTTTTACAGGACCTTGTGCATTGTCTTTTTTATTATTAAGGCTGTAGATTAGTGGGGTATTACTTCCCGCTGGGGAAACTCTCACATATCCTTGCATTTCTTGGTGTAGTGCAGAACAGAAATCTGTACAATACATCGGGAACATTCCAGATTTTTTAGGCACCCATTTCAGCGTACAAGTTTCACCTGGCATAATGAGCAATTCCGCATTTTCATTACCTTTTATTGCAAATCCATGAGGCACATCCCAATCTTGCTCTAGGTTAGTTACATGGAAATACACTTCATCTCCTACTTTTATTCCTTCTATATTATCTGGGGCAAAGTGAGAACGGATAGATGTCATATACACATGAACTTTATTTCCTTCTCTTACTACTTTGGACTCCGCTTCTCCTTTGGTAACATACGGATTTTTATTCTCTTCTAATTTATAAAATTTCACTTGGTTTTTAGAAATTAATTCCGCTGGTGCAGCTTGTGCATAGTGCGGCTCTCCAAATGTTGGGAAATCCAATAACAGTTTCATTTTATCTCCGCTAATATCAAACAACTGTGCAGACTGAGCTAACTCTGGTCCAGTTGGCAAATATCTATCTTTGGTAATTTTATTATAAGCTACTAGATATTTTCCATAAGGTTTTTTGGTATCTCCACCAACAACCATAAGGTGTCCTACTGAATAATAAGTTGGTTGTCTGTCTAGTACTTTCAAAGATTTTATATCCCATTTTACAACTTCCGAAGACACAAACATAGATGTATAAGCATTTCCTTTTCCATCAAATTCTGTATGCAATGGACCTAGACCTGGTTTTTGAACTTCACCATGCAATGCTGCTTCGTATTTTATTACTTGCACCCCATCATAATCTCCAGAGAATTGTTTTCCTGCAATAGCTTTTTGGATTTTATCAAAACTAAATACCGGGATAAGAGCAGCTAATTTACCAGAACCAATAATATATTCTCCAGTAGGATCCACATCGCAACCATGAGGAGATTTAGGACAAGGTATCATATACATAGCATCTTTCATATCTTCTACAGAGAGTACAGTAACTTCGGTTTCCATTTTGGAAGTAGCCATTTGAGTAGATTCATCGAATTTGTTATGAGCATATTGCGTTTTCACTTTTCTACCTTTTCCAGCTTTGGCAAGTTCTTCAGCCTTTTTCCAGTTTACTGCCATGATAAAGTCTTTATCATTTTGGGAGGCATTAACTTCTAACAAAGTATTTGCTTTTTCGGAGTTGTAACAAGAGAAGAAAAACCAATCTTTGGATTTATTTTTTCCTGCGTGCGACAAGTCGAAATTTACTCCTGGAGCTTCTATTTGGAAAGACAAATTCATATCACCAGTTTCCTTGTTCACTCCAATAAAAGAAATCACACCTTTGAAATTTTCTGTAAAAGAAGTAATAGGCACATCTCCATTGGCATTATCTGTTGGAACTGCAAAACGAGTTCCTGCAACAACATATTCTGTATTTTCAGTTATAA
>JAFDZJ010000181.1 GCA_018266965.1 Bacteroidota bacterium | reverse complement strand
GAAACTCGAAAGATTGTTTTTTATCGGTGTTTAATTTTCTTGTAACCACCAATCTACCTGAGGCATCGTACAATTTTAATTGTAGGTTTTTCTGGGCAAGAGCTTTGCCCAAAATGCTAAAATTACCATTGTTGGGATTGTCGTACAAGACAAGAGAATTGTCTTGCTCCGTTTCTGTAGTTCCCATTTGGGATTTTTTATCAAATCTTGCAACAAAACCCGTTCGCATATTTGGTATTTTTGCGGTTTGAGCTGCACCAGGCGTTGTAAAACCCGTATCAGATGAGGTATTCCCAAACAAATAAAATGTATTTGCATTTGGAGACACCACATTAATAGACGGGTTATTCACTTGATTATTATTGTTATTTGCACCACCATAATATGAAGCCCAAGACAAAACACCATCTTCTGTAAATTCGGCAAACATCATATTAGTCCCACCATTGAAATAGGTAGTAGTAGGCATGGTACTCACAAATGCACCTGGAGTTGCAAGATTAGCAGTCCCAATATTTTGATATTGCAACAATGTAATCACCACATTATCTCCCACCAAAGCCATTGGCGATGATGCAAAAGAAGACATTTCCCCACCAGGACTACCAAAATAAGTACTCCATAATCTACTGCCCGAATGATTAAATTTTGATAAATATAAATCGAAATTTCCCGATTCCACAGGCTGATGACTTTCTATAGTGCCAAAATAAGAATTTGTTGCACTGGTGTAGCTATAAACATCACCCAACACATAAATACCCGAAGCATTTACCTTCATATCACTAGCATACTGAATACCTTGTGAATAAGACAATCCATAATAAGTCCCCCATAGTCTATTTCCTGTATTGGCATCAAATTTAGTAATGCTCGCTTGAGCTTTTTGTGTTTCGAAAGCACCGGTTGTAGCCAAAACAGAGGCGTTTTGATTATCATCCATACCACCTAAAATATAAAGAGACCCATTATAATATTGTAATTTATAAATAGCTGTCGGAAAATAAGTAGCCCAAATTAAAACACCGTTAGGATCCAGTTTGACAATATAATTATTGGGTAATAATTGATTTCCATTATAAAGAATTTCAAAATTTTCTCTGAAAACATTAGGAGTGGTAAAATTACTTTGCTGTTTGGTATCACCAGAAATATAGGTATTACCTGTTGAATCATGCGTTATATTTACTATACCTTCCGAGTGTGGCAGATATGTTTTCCACTGCATAATAGAGTTAGTGGAATATTTTAAAAGCATATACTTGTTTTCATTCGCAATAGTAGATGACATCCAAGTTCCCGGTGTAGCATTACCGGTATTTCCAGCATTATTAAACAAAAACTCATATCGATTACCCAAAGTATCATACGACATATTGGGATAGGAGTACACCAATGGACTGTCATAATTAGACCCTATTATACTACCTGTTGGGCTAATTTTAGTCATGAAAAAATTAGAATTTTGGCTGGTATCATAACTAGGTCCAGATGTTACAAATTGATTATAATACGCTATATTATAGTTGTTTTCAGTTGAAACAACACCTAATAAACATAAATTTTTATCAGCATCAAAACTATTGTCCCAATAACCAAGAGAAGATGCTAAATTAGTACCAGCAGGACCTAAATAAGTACCCCAAACCCTATCAAACACTTGAGCTTTTATCCCAAAAGAGATAAAAAATAGGAATATGATTATTTTATTTATTTTCATTTTTTTTTAATATTTTTATAAAAAGGGAAACCTTACAGAAATGGTAATCAGTAATAATTACTAATCACAACACCACCTATTTTACTACCATTTTAAAGGTTTTTATTGTGGTTTTATTATCGGAAATTTCTATTAGATAATTGCCTTTGCTTAATAAATTTTGAAACTCGAAAGTTTGTTTTTTCTCATTGTTTAATTTTCTTGTTATTACCAATCTACCCGAAGCATCGTATAATTTTAATTGTAGATTTTTCTGCAACAGCAAAGTACCTACGAGGCTAAAGTTTCCATTGTTAGGATTGTCGTATAATGAAATTTCATTATTCCCTGTGGTCTCCGTAGTTCCCATTCCTGTTTTCTTGTCAAATCTTGCAACATACATTGTATTTTCATTTGGTATTTTTAGGGTTTGGGTAGCATTTGGCGTAACAATACCCACATCAGAAGAGGAAAAACCATACAAATAAAAGGTATTGGGATTAGGTGATGTTACAGAAATTTCATTCAAATAACTTGTAAAATCGCTGACACCCCCGTAATAGGAAGACCAATCCAGTACGCCATCTTGGTTAAATTGGGCAAATAACAAATTGACACCTCCATTATAATTTGTTGTAGTGGGCATCGTACTAACAAATGCACCTGGAGTCGCAAGATTGTTACTACCATTAGTAAATTGTGATAGTGTAATAATTATATCATTCCCCAACAAAGCCATCGTTTGAGGTGTATAGCTCGATATTTCTTCACCGGGACTGCCAAAATAGGTACTCCACAACCTACCTCCTTCATGACTAAATTTGGATAAGAAAATATCACCATTCCCTGCGTTTGTAGATTGATGACTTCCAACCGTACCAAAATAGGAATTATCCGGTGCATTGTCTGCCCACGAATCTCCTTTTATAAATATACCATTACCATCTACTTCCATAGAAGAAACAAGTTGAGAATAAAACCCAGTTACAGAAGCAATGGGGACTCCGTAGTAGGTACCCCAAGTTCTACCTCCTGTATTCGCATTCAATTTGGTAATACTGCTGTAAGCTTTTTGTGTTTGGAATGCTCCTGCACTTGCCATGACTGAACCATTTGGGTTTTTATCATTTGCTCCTAATACATATAGACTCCCGTCATAATATCGGATTCTGAAAATATCTGCAGGAAAATAAGTTGCCCATAACAGCCCACCATTGGGATTTAGCTTTACAATATAATTGTTATATTGAGGCATAGTGGAAGGTCCGGGTAAAATTTCAAAGTTTTCTACAAATACATTGGGAGTAGTGAAATTATTTTGTTGCAAGGTTCTACCGGCAAAGTATATATTACCATCAGAATCCTGAGCAAACAATACTCCTAAATCATTGGAAGAACTGGTTGGTAAATAGGTCTTCCATTGCATTACCGAATTTGCAGAATATTTTATGAGCATTACATTTCCGGTACCTGTAATAGGTGTGGGCATCCAAGTCCCCGGAGTAGCATTTCCCAAAATACCGGCTTGTTTGTATTGTAAAGAATAACTATTACCATTCGTATCAGAAGAAACCTCAGGATATGTAATGTCATCTGCAATATTGTAATGGGAAGATACCAATGTCCCGGTAGGAGATAAACTGCTTAACAAAACATTTTTATTATTGCCCGATACAAATCCCGTTCCGGAAGTGGTAAATTGATTATAATAGGCGGTGCTATAATTATTATTATACATTACACCATTTGCAAATCTCAAATTACCATTATTACCATTAAAACCCTCTTTAAATGTAAATACACCATTTGCTCCGGCCGGCCCTAAATAGGTACCCCAAATTCTATCGTAATTTTGTGCCAATAAACCGATAGACAATACAAAACAAACCGAATAAAGTAATTTATAAACTATTTTCATAACTACATTTCTACTGAATTTACTGCCATTTTTTCATTACTACAAGAAGTAGTAAACAACATCCCAAAAAAAATTGAGGAAAGAATTACTTTTTTCATAATATTAGAATTTTATTTTGAATGTTTAAAATTAAAATTAAAATTATGCAAATTTTTTATGAAATAAAACAAAACTTTAACATATTTTAACAAACAATACCTTTTATCTTCTTTAGTTTTGTTTAAAAGTAACTTAATAAATACCAAAAACAAAATACCAATATAGCAAAAATTTGCATTTATAGTTGTTGCTTATGTGAGAAACAATAATATTTACAACTTGTAAAGGAGTAGCAAATGGGTTAATAGAAAATAATTTGAGATTTTGGGAAGCTCCGTAGGAGCGACCTGTTTGTTCATTTTTTGCTAAAACAATCCCTCAGGAGTAGGATTTTCGTAATAAGTATCTATTTCCAAATTTTCTTTTTGTGATGCCACAACTGCTAATTGATCGCATATTTCATTTTCTGGGTGTCCATTGTGTCCTTTAATCCAATGAAAATGCGGTTGGTGGGTTTTGTATAAGGCATAAAATCTTTTCCACAAATCTGGGTTTTTCACTTTGGCAAAGCCTTTTTTTACCCAGCCAAAAATCCATTTTTCATTAATAGCATCTGCTACATATTTGCTGTCGGTATATATGTGTATTTCATGTCCGTTGGATTTCATGTTTTCCAAAGCTACAATTACCGCTAACAATTCCATTCGGTTATTGGTGGTTTTTCTAAATCCTTGGCTGAATTTTTTTTCAAAATTATTTTCGACTACACGCATCAAAATACCGTAACCACCCTTTCCGGGATTACCACTACAAGCACCATCGGTGAAAATATCTATTTTCAAGATTACAGATTGTTTATAAAATTATATTTAGAAAGGCATAATTTCATCATCATCATCATTCATAGACGAAGCAGAAAGATTATTGTTTCCTATACCGAAAGACGCACCCGGATCCATGGTTGTTCTAATTTTCTCAAAACCAGAAGGTACATTTTGATCTGCAAAACTGGAATTTCCATAACCGGAATAATTATGAAGCGTATCCAAGTCTGCAAATTTACCCATATTTTTTATAAATGCCAACCGCACATCATCTGTTGAACCGTTCCTATGTTTGGCAACAATAATTTCAGCTTGATTTTCGGTATCTGTTTGGGCATCTTCTGGATCGTTGTCCCAAATTTTCAATTTGTAATATTCGGGTCTGTAAATAAAAGAAACAATATCGGCATCTTGTTCTATCGCACCGGACTCTCTAAGGTCGGAAAGCTGAGGTCTTTTATTGTTAGCAGATCGGGTTTCTACCGTACGAGATAACTGCGAAAGTGCTATTACAGGTATATTCAATTCTTTGGCAATAGCTTTTAGGGAACGAGAAATCATAGATATTTCCTGCTCTCTATTTCCCGCACCTTTTCCACCGCCAGCAGTCATCAATTGAAGATAATCTACCATGATTATTTTTACACCAAATTGCATTACCAATCTTCTGGCTTTTGCCCGAAAATCAAAAATGGAAAGCGAAGGGGTTTCATCTATATACAAAGGTGCATTTTCCAGATCGGAGACATTGGTAAAAAGCCTTTGCCACTCGTCATCGGTTAGGGTTCCTTTTCGTAATTTTTCTGAAGAAATGTTTGTTTCCGAAGAAATCATCCTAGTGATAAGTTGTACCGATGCCATTTCTAATGAAAATAATGCGAGAGGTATTTTATGCTCCACAACAATATTTCTAGCCATGGAAAGTATAAAAGCTGTTTTCCCCATTGCAGGTCTAGCTGCAATGATGATGAGGTCGGAATTTTGCCAACCTCCGGTAAGTTCGTCTAGTTTTTTGAAGCCGGAAGGTATTCCGGAAAGTCCTTCTTTGTCTTTCAAAGACTTTATGGTATCTATCGCTTCTCTTACCAAAGAATTTGCGGTGTCAAAATTCTTTTTAATGGTACCATTAGTAATATCAAAAAAACTTTGTTCGGCTTTGTCCAGCAATTCGAATACATCTGTGGATTCTTTATAGGAACTGTCTATTACATTTGCAGAAACATTGATAAGGCTTCTTAATATAAATTTCTCCAGGATAATCCTTACATGATACTCGATATGTGCAGAGGAAGAAACACCCATTGTAAGGTCGATAATATAATGGTCGCCTCCAGCTTTACCAAGTTGGTCATTTTTTTTTAATTCTTGGATTACAGTCATCAAATCGACCGGGTTGCTCTCCAAATACAATTTTACAATAACAGCAAATATAGCCTGATGTCTCGGATCATAGAAAACTTCTGGTGTGAGCAAATCAATGGAATAGTCCAATCCTTTTTTGTCGATAAGGAAAGTACCTATGATAATTTTCTCCAGCTCTACTGCATTTGGAGGTAGTTTCCCATCGGCAATGGAAAGTTCTTTGGCAAAATTACCATGTATTAAAGATGAAAGTGTTTCCTTTTGTGCCATGCTACAAAGGTAAAATTTTTAACCATTAGGGTAATAATTTTTAATCAACAAAATCAAAATTAAACCTACAACATTCTGATTTACACAAACTAATTGTGTTAATAAAAAATGCTTTGTAACAAAACAAAGCATTTTTATTGTTAATCGAAATTTAATTTTTCAATAGTACCCAACCAGTATAGGATGTAAGCGTTTTGTTGGGGTCGTTTTCGTTCCAAGTGATGATATACCAGTAAGTACCGGTGTTGAGTTTTTTTCCTTGGAATTTTCCGTCCCATTTGTAGCCATTGGTTTTATCGGCAACAGCTACTTTTTTACCATATCTATCAAAAACAGTAAATGATAGATTGTCTTTGTATGCAAGTGCTGAATAATCTATTTCATCATTCACGCCATCATTGTTTGGTGTGATAGCATTCAACAGATTAGGAACAGTAATTTTTAAATTTACTGGCACACAATTGTAGCTATCTTTCACATAAACAGTATTTTGTCCTCTTGGCAATCCTGAAAAGATATTAGAAGCCTGCCAATTGATACTATCGATAGAATATTGATAAGGAGGATATCCACCATTTGCATTGATAGTTACTGTACTATTGGTAATTTCCACACTTGTAATAACAGGAACTTCTGATGCTACAACTTTTACATTTTGCTTGGTAACACAATTGTTTTTGGTAAGCTTTACCCAATAATTTCCAACTCCAACATTAGCAATGGATTGCGTAGTCGCACCATTACTCCATTCGTAGGCAGTGTAGCCAGGACCTGCATCGAGTGTTGTAGTCTTTTCTGCACAAATAATTTTATCCACCAATACAGATGATGGTGCAGGAGGTGTTACAGTAAGATTAATTTTTGCAATATTATAACAACCAGTAGCATCGGTAGCTCTTACGAATACAGTCTTGGTATCCGAAACGAAAGCACTAGCATTTTGTATAGGGTTGGTATTATTAACCGCATCTATTTGAGTTGTAAAATAGGAAAAAGTTACTGGTGCTATATTGGTGATTTGACTATTAACAGAAGTCAAATTGAAAACCGCCTGTGTAGGATTACTATCTATAAAACAACTGATGATATTGGTGTCATTAACATTAAATGTTGGATAGAACTCCAAATTTATAGGTCCGGAATTGGTACAGTTGAGTACTGTGGTAACTTTTACAAAAACTTGTTTTGGTGCAGTAGATTGATAGGCGTTTGGGTTCAAAATTTCATTAGTGCCGGCATTGAGGTCTGCCATAGTTGGGTAGAACTTTTTAGTAACCGTTGGATCCG
>JAFDZJ010000180.1 GCA_018266965.1 Bacteroidota bacterium | reverse complement strand
GCATGGATGTAAGAAATTTCTTTTAATTTAAGAGCTCCTTCCAGTGCAGATGGATAATTATATCCACGCCCTAAATATAAGAAATTTTGAGCATTCACAAAATCTTTTGCAATTTCTTTAATTAAATCGTGAGTTGATTGCAGAACTTCCTCTATTTTAGATGGTAATGCGTCCAATTCTGCAATTAGGCTCATAAATTCCGCATTGCCCAAATTACCATTATGTTTCCCTAATTTGAGGGCTATCAAAGATAAAATAACCAATTGTGCTGTGAAAGCCTTAGTAGATGCCACTCCAATCTCGGGTCCTGCGTGTGTGTAGGAACCGGCATCGGTAATCCTAGCGATTGAAGAATCTACAACATTACATATACCATATATAAATGCACCTTTTTCTTTTGCCAATTTCAGTGCAGCCATGGTATCAGCAGTTTCACCAGATTGTGAAATTGCAATAACCACATCATCTTTGTTAATGATTGGATTTCTATATCTAAATTCTGAAGCATATTCTACCTCTACCGGAATTCTTGCAAATTCTTCAATTAGATATTCTCCAACCAATCCCGCATGCCAAGATGTACCACAAGCAATGATGATAATTCTTTTTGCATTTTTGAATCTTTCCAAATGATCCCATACTCCTGCCATTTTCACGACTCCTTCATTAACCAAAATTCTTCCTCTCATAGTATCGTGGATAGATTTGGGTTGTTCGAAGATTTCTTTTAACATAAAATGTTCAAAACCTCCTTTTTCTATTTGCTCTAGATTGAGTTTTAACTCCTGTATTGCAGGTTCTATTTTGGTATTGTCTTCAATACTTCGGATATCAACTCCTTTTTCCAAAGAAATTGTTGCCATGTGTCCTTCCTCCAAATAGATTGCTTCTTTTGTAAATTCCACAAATGGTGAAGCGTCCGATGCTATAAAATACTCTTTTTCTCCCAAACCAATTGCCAAAGGCGACCCCAATCTGGCAACCACCAAATCTCCGGGACAATCTTTGTGCATTACTGTAATAGCATAAGCTCCATATACTTCATTCAAAGCAAATCTTACTGCGGTTGGAAAATCCAATGTTGGATTTCCATCCATAATATATTGGATTAAATTTACCAAAACTTCGGTATCAGTTTCAGAATGAAATACAAATCCTTTTTCAGAAAGCATTTTTTTGATGGTGTCATAATTTTCTATGATACCATTGTGTACCAAAACAATTTTCCCATCATTGGAAAGATGTGGGTGAGAGTTTCTATCACTTGGCACGCCATGTGTAGCCCATCTTGTATGTCCCATACCAACATGAGCAGAATTTCTTAAATTTTCAGAAACCTCTACCAAATCATCTACCTTACCTTTTGTTTTTTTTAGCTGGAATTGGTTGTCAGTATTTTCCAAAACAATTCCTGCACTATCGTATCCTCTATATTCAAGTCTTCTAAGACCATTGATTACTACCTCGTAAGCATCTCTAAATCCCGTATATCCAACAATTCCACACATTTATTATAGTTTTTTTATTATTATTAATTTATCAAAGATAATTATTTTTTACCATAGGTAACATTCAGTTGCAATCTTTTTGGATTAGCATCTTGTGTTGTACCAACTACTACTAGTCGATTTGGGTTGTAAGCTCTGTCGTGATAATTCAATCCAAAGTACGCTCCTGTTTGTGAGTTTTTCAGGTAACTTCCTACATTCAATACAAAATCATTGTTTGCAGCGTCGGTTTCAACAATATCTTTTAGAGATTTGGTAATGGTAATATCATAATAAGCAGGATTGTTGTCTATATTATAATATTTGATAAGTTGAAATCCTGGTGCACCTGCAAGTGTAGCAATATCACTAATGAAAGTAGTGGCATTTTTGGTATTGAAAAGAAAATCTGTAGGTTTGGCATAAGTATTATTCCAAATAGTTTCATCGGAATACAATCTAATTTTTGCAGTTACAATACCTATTTTATCATTTTGGAATTTAGATTTCAGTTCGGCAATTGTAGATGCAGGAATTTTGATAGTTGCACCCGGACCTCCCATACCTTGTAAAAATAATTTTGCATCGCCATTTGGATTTGTAGTTCCAAGAGCTGTTGCAACTGTGGTTCCGGTTCTGTTGTATTGTATTTGACTAAACTGCGAGTTTCCAGAACCTACATTGAACGCAAATGTTGTTTGTGGTCTAGTTGTTGTGCCATTGGTAACAAGATCGTATTTGTAATACATAATGATTTGAGCATCTGTTGGGGTAAATTTAAAAAGATACCCGTCATTTTCATCAACAGAAACTCTTATACCTTGGAAGTATCTAGTAAAGTTGGAGGCATCGCTCAACTCTTGCATTCCTTTTTTAGCAATAATTTTGGTTTGGAAAAACCCAGCGTTTAGCGGAACCCTCAAAGTTCCGACACCAGAAGTCCAAAGATTAGAAGCATCTGCAGCATTTGTGATTTTCACGGTGTTTACATTTCCATCGAAAACTTTGGAACCTAGTAAAGTATTATAGGCTACAATTTTATTGGAATATACAGGGTCTGCATTTCCATATAAAAATTCCGTTACCTCGTTTACTTTTATGTTAAAAATAGTTTTACCTCCAATTTTTGTTTTACCGTATTTCAATACAGGATAAGAATCTACTACTTTTTTAGCTGAAATATTCCCATCTGGATAGATATAATCATTGGTAGTAGTTGTTATAGAATCGGAAGCATATAAAGGTTTCAAAACCAATACTGCCGAATCCACAATTGCATTTGCTCCAAAATCCGGATTATAGGTATTCATTCTGACTTGGGATACAAAAGAAGACTTCTGCATACCGAATACCCCTTCATTGAAAGCTCCCAAAGTTGCATTCTGCAATCTTACTGCATCTGTCCTTAGGGTATCGTTGTTATTCAGATTATTCCCAATAAGGTCATAGGCTTTTGTTTCGCCCATAATCATATTGTTGGAGAAAAACTGTTCTCCTAGGTTGTCTGCATTTGGTTCGCAGTTCAACAAAAAAACACTTCCGAAAATGATTGCAGAAGCGGTAAAAAATTTATTACTATTAATTTTCATCAAGATTATTTATCGTATATCGTTGCTAATGATTCTATTTCTATATAGTCCAATTTGGAAGTTTTTGTTTTGGAAAATTCTTTTTCCAAAGTTCCTTCTAAAAATTCGTCTCCTTTTACTACCAAATCAACAAAGTTGATACTTTCGGCAACAAAACTATGGAAACTAGGTTTTTTAAACGCAGAAAGTTCTTCGATATTGTCGAACTTTAATTTTTCTTCGATTTGCTTGTGTAGTTTTCCATCTTTTTCATTGTACAAAGAAAGCACAATTTTGGTATCTGCAAAATAGTTGTCGTTTTTATAAAAAGTTTTCAGATAGATAGGTACAAAGGAGGACATCCAACCATTGAGGTGGATTACATCTGGAACCCAGTTGAGTTTTTTGATGGTTTCTATTACCCCTCTGGCAAAAAAGATTGCTCTTTCGTCATTGTCATCAAAAGGCTTATCATCTTCATCAAAATAGAAAGGTTTTCTTTTGAAGTATTCTTCATTTTCTATGAAATATACTTGCAACCTTTCTCCTGGCAGAGAGGCAACTTTTATGATTAATGGCTGATCTAGGTCATTGATAATCACATTCATTCCGGACAGTCTTATTACCTCATGAAGTTGGAATTTTCGCTCACTGATTTGTCCAAATCTAGGCATAAAAACCCTAACATCATTTCCATCTTGATACATTTTTAGAGCCATTTTATTTACCATAGCTCCAAGATTATCTTCTTCTTGATAAGGATACATTGCAGTGGTAACATAAAGTATTTTCTGATTCGGCATAATTATATTTTCTTTCTTAATTTGTTGAGTTGATACACCTATATTCTGCAAATTTACAAAAAAAATAAATGATATATTTTTTAAGAGAAAAGTTATTAAACAAAATTTCATAACAATTATTCAAAATATTTGTTTCCAAACAGTTATATGAACTTATATGTCAAATTTATCATAAAACACAGATGGGTTCATTAAAGAAAATAGTATATAATTTAAAACAAAAAAAACCTCTATGTCTAGTTATTTTAGAAAAATAATTACTTTTGGAAATAATAATTACCTCAAATGGAAGTCATCTATCACAAAAAACAATTGCAAGACTATATAGAAAGGCAAAAAGAAATGGGCAAAAAAATAGGATTTGCACCTACCATGGGAGCTTTGCACCAAGGTCATATTTCGTTGTACCAAAAAGCCAGGGAAGAAAATGATTTGGTTATTGCATCTATTTTTGTAAATCCCACCCAATTCAACAATGCCGAGGATCTAAAAAAATATCCTAGAAATATAGAAAAAGATATTTCGATTTTGGAAAAAAGCAAATGGGTGGATATGGTCTATATTCCGCAAGTTGAAGATATCTATCCCGAAAACACAATCAGCAAACATTATGATTTCGGCGGAATAGAACTCGCTATGGAAGGAGCTTCCCGACCGGGACATTTCGATGGAGTGGGTACAGTTGTAGAGGAGCTTTTCCGACAGGTACAACCCGACAATGCGTATTTTGGAGAGAAAGATTTTCAGCAATTAGCAATTATAAAAAAACTCACCCAGCTACTCAATTTACCAATAAAAATTCATGGAGTACCCATTTTTCGTGAGAAAAATGGACTTGCAATGTCATCTAGAAACGAACGATTGTCTGTAGAGAGCAGAGAGAAAGCGTCAATTATACATACAGCACTGGTACAAGCAAAAGATTGGTTTTCGGAATTTTCGATAGAAGAAATTAGTGAAAAAGTAGCCGCCCTAATCGCTAGTCAAAAAAACATGAAATTGGAATATTTTGTTGTCGCCGACGAAACAAGTTTGCAAACCACCACTACCAAAAACACCTCCCAAAAATACCGTGCTTTTATTGTAGTAATAGTAGATGGAGTTAGGTTGATAGATACAATGGAAATGTAGTATTATTGATTGTTTACCATTTTTAGATAGTTTTCAATAGGCTCTAAATCCATAGATTTTCTTCTAATATTGACAGTAGAAGAGTCGATGATGTTTTCAATGGTAAAATTTCCATTATCTTTAATTGTTAATTGGGTGCCATAAATTTGCTTTCTGTTATTTAACAATTCAACTCGGTCTATCAAATACGCCAATTGACATTTTTTTACATTTCCTTTTTTTACGGCTTCTTTCATTATTGGCAAATATTTTTCCATGGTTGATAATTTTCTAGCATGTTGAATTGCTATGAATAAAGCGAGATTTGCATCTTTGCCAACTTTATCTTCTCCTAACCAGCCAAGACTGTCAATAATTTTTGTTACAATTTTTATGTTTTTATCATCTATTGGATTTTGTTTTGCATAATCATAATAGGGTTGTCGGAATTTTTGGTCATCTACCAAGACCCTTTCTAATACCTTTTTGATTTCAGAATATTGGGTGTTTTTTTTACAACCAAAAAAAACAAGAATCAGCGAAATATATCGTAAAGTTTTCATAAAAAATGGGAACTACTACAAGAAAAAATCATTTGTATTGACACAAATTGAATGCCAACAGATTGTTGTTACTAAAAATCACCTATTAATCTTTATAAATGTGAACATTTCGTATCTAGAAACATAACAAACATTCCATTTTAGTATTACCTCAACGAGCTTTCAACTCATTTTTCACAAAAAAAATGGTAGTTTTATCATAAGTAAAGATGATCCAAATAATATCTTTACCTCTATGATTTCCCAGCTGAAAAGACAAATTTTTTGGTAAAACAATTGCATTATTAAATTTCATTATATTCGTTTTGTAAATTGTTACGACAGCAAAATTACAATATTTTTTTTCATTACAAATACTATACACGAAGTTATATACGATACGAAACAAACGCACAAAAAAATTTAACTGCTGATTATCAATAATATACAATTAATTTCAAAAAAAATGATATTTTTTTTGGTAATTCGAAAATACTTGCATATATTTGTGTGTTGTACGACATAGTAAAACCGAACCAAACAAAATGAAAGTCAGAGAAGAAAAGTTAAGAACAATTATAGAATGGTCGGAGAAAAACGAAGATGTAAGAGTTCTTCTTCTGACAAGTTCACTTG
>JAFDZJ010000017.1 GCA_018266965.1 Bacteroidota bacterium | reverse complement strand
TTATTTTCAATGACAACTTTCATGATTCTTATTGTCCATTTTACCATCTTTTATATGTAAATGTAGAGCTTCTGCTTTTGGCGAAATATAAGGAATACCCAATTCCAATCCTCTTAATATGAATAATGCACCTAAAATAATCATTATCACAGGGATTATTTTTAATATTTTTATTCTAAATGCTTGTGTTACAAGATTGCCCAACAATACTACTGCAAACATAAAAGGCAAAGTACCCAATCCGAACAATGCCATAAATGTCGCACCCTGCCAAATTCCTCCACCTGCTAATGATGCCGTAAGTGCCATATATACCATTCCGCATGGTAGGAAACCATTGAGTATTCCGGTAAGAAATCTTGATTTGTAATCTGCTTTTTGCATTATTTTCCCTAAATTTTTTTTTACTGAAAAAAGAAAATTTGTTAAAAACGGAATTTTTGTTGCAAAATCTTTTCCTCCAAAAGAAAATATAGCCATTACAATAAGTAATATCCCTGCAATTACGGATAAAATCTGTTGCATACCTGCCATTTCAAATCCTTGTCCAATTATGCCTACCAATGCACCAAGAATTGAGTAGGTTATTATCCTTCCGAATTGGTAGGTTAGATTTTGAAGGTAATAATTAATGGCTTGTGATTTGGACAATCCCAAAGACAATGCAATTGGTCCGCACATTCCTATACAATGGAATCCGGAAGCAAAACCTAATGCAAGAGCAGAAATAAGTAAGGTTATTTCCATAGTACATCATAATCTATTTGATAGCCTTTTTTATCGATTTCCCATTTTACTTTTAGGGTGTAGGAACCTTTTACCAAAATTTCTTTTGGAATTATAAAATCCGAGTTGTTGGAAAGGTTCAGTGTTTTATTAACATCCAAATTTTTGTCGTCTGTTCGAAACAAAGAAAAATCTATTTTTTTTCCATCAGGAACGATATTGTTAGGAAAAGTAATTTTTATACCTTCATTTGTTTCGCTATAGACAGGTTTTTCTTCCAGCTGTTCTGCGTTTTTTTTGGAGTCAATAACCTTTTGAAAGTGCAATTCGTCTTCATAGTAATTGTCGGATACCATTTCCGAGTTTTGTTTACCATTAGGAAATACAAATACCATAAAAAGGATAAATCCCATAAACAGAGCCAATGCTACAACAACACCATGCCCCCAACTAAATTTTTTGAACATAATTATTTTTATTAAAACGCCAATTTGAAAGGTCCCTCGAAATAGGTTTTGTACACATCTAGCTGTTTTCCTTTTTCATCGAAGACGGCAATTTCTATATTTTGTTTGGATAGTTTTATTTCTTTCTCCGGGAAACTAATGTTGATAGTTCCTTTGGAAATCTCATCTCTTTTTACCAAAACAGTATTATTTCCAGAAGTAGAAATTTCTCCGTGTGCTGGATTCAAAACTTTCATAGTAAGTTTTATATTATTATTGGATTTGTTAAGAAGTGTATAGTTATAGGAATTGGTTATTTTGCCATCTCTCAAGAAATAGGTGGAGCCAGCTGGCTTTATAAATTTAGCTTCCATTACTCCTCTGTCTTGCAACAGATATACTAAAAATCCTACCAAACCTAACAGAACCAAAGCGTAAGCTTTCATCCTTGTTGTAAATTTGAATGGTTTTTCCTGTTCTATTTCATCTTCGGTTGCGTATCTTATCAATCCTTTTGGGAAACCAACTTTTACCATTACTTCATCACAAGCATCAATACAAGCTGTACAATTTACACATTCCAATTGTTGCCCATCTCTTATGTCTATTCCTGTTGGGCAAACTACTACACACTGGTTACAATCTATACAATCTCCTTTTCCGTTTTCTTTTCTGTCTTCACCTTTTCTCCATTTGGCTCTGCCTTCTCCTCTTTTGAAATCGTAGTAAACATTGATGGTTTGTTTGTCTATTAACACCCCTTGCAATCTTCCGTAAGGACAAACAAGAGTACAAACTTGTTCTCTGAACCAAGCAAATACGAAATAAAATGCAGCGGTAAAAAGCACCATTGCTAAAAAATTAGTAGAGTTGGCAAGTGGACCTTCTTTCATTATCCTAAAAACTTCTTCATAACCAACAATATACATAAACATAAAGTGAGTAATTACCAAAGATATGATGATATAGATACTCCATTTCAGAACTCTTTTCCAGATTTTCTCGGAGTTCCATTCTTGTTTGTCTAGTTTTATTTGTTTGTTCCTATCGCCTTCTATCCAATATTCAATTTTTCTAAATACCATTTCCATGAAAATAGTTTGAGGACAAATCCAGCCACAAAATATCCTACCGAAAGCTACCGTAAAAAGGATAATAAACACTAATGAAGCAATTGCACCTAACGCTAGAATGAAGAAATCTTGTGGGAAAAATGGTTGTCCGAAAAGGAAAAATTTTCTATCTAGGATATTTATCATGAAAAAAGGATTTCCATTTATTTTAACAAAAGGTAAAATAAAAAACACCAATAACAGAAGTATGGCTACTATTGTCCTGTAATTTGTAAATTTCCCACTCGGCATTTTTGGGAATACCCATTTCCTTGCACCGGTATTGTCCATAGTACCAACAGAATCTCGGAAAGTTTCAGCTTCTATTACTTGACCTTGTCCACCTTTGGGTTGGTGGTTTTCTTTTTCTGACATAAATATTATCGTTTTATGTTGTTTTTTAACCAAGAAAAAATTAATAAATCATTGGAATTTTGATTTTATTTTAAAATTTCAATTATAATCTTTTCAATGGATTAATAATAATTTTATTTCTACAAAGTTACGGTTTAATGTTTATTTATTAAGTGATAATCATCACAAATTAATATAAAGGCAGATTTTGTTAGTGGGTAAAAATTCGTTTAAAAATTTAAAAATTAAATTTATAAGTTTTCAAAATCCAATGTTAATCTTGATTCGTCTAATTATAACCAAAATTTATTTTTGGAAATCCTTTATTGGTTTCAGCAACTCTTCTAGTCCATTTAGTTTTATTTCATAAATGGTGTGTAGTTGCATTCCCAATTTGCCAGGAGGAAATCCGCCTTTCCGTAAAAACCATTCTAGATATGAAATGGGCAAATCGGCAATTATCGTTCCCTTGTATTTTCCGAATGGCATTTTTGCAACCACTATTTCTTCTAAAATCTTTGTGTCCATCAATTATACTTCGAAATCTTGAGTTGTTACAGCATTGCCTTTTTCGGAATTTCTACCAGAAAATTCATTATGATAAACTTGGATGAGCAATACGGTTATTGAAACTAATATCGGCCCAAAAACCAATCCCATAAATCCAAAAATTTCTAATCCTAAAATTATTCCGAATACAGTGTTTAGTGGATGTATATCCTCTAATTTTTTGAGTAGTGTGAACCTTAAAATATTATCTGTTAAACCCACAATTGTTATACAATAAATAATAAGCCAAATTCCACTATTGTCGCCAGTAGCCAACATATATATCCCAACAGGAACATAGATGATGGAGGCTCCAACTATTGGTATCATGGCGGTAAAAAAAGTAAGCGTGAAAAGTAGTAATGGACTTGGAGCTCCAAAAATAAAATAGCCCAAAAGTGCAATGATTGCTTGTCCTAGTGCTACAACCGGTATTCCGACTGCGTTGGCAATTACCATTTTCACGATTTTATCCCCTAATAGTAGGTTGTTGTTTTTTTTGAATGGTGCATATATCATTAGTTTTCTTTCCATTTCCCTAGCGTTGGTAAGCATAAAGTACAAAATGAAATACATGGAAAAAAGAACGGTTAGTATGTTGAGTGTACCACTAAGTAAAGTGCCAGACATTTTTGTTAGCCAGCCTTGCATTTGGGTTATCAAGTTTTTATCCAGTAGGTCAATTTCAAATTTTGTTTTCAGATAGGTGTGTATTTTCTCTACAAAATCGGAAAACCCATCTATGTATAGTTGTATATTTCCAACCTTTGCAATTACTGCATTTACCAAAAAATAAATGGGCAAAACTATGACAATAGCAGATAAAGAAAATATGAATACAGTTGCTAACCATGGTTTCCATTTCTTTTTCTCCAAAAGATAAAAATTGAGTTTTCGGCACAAGATATACATGGTAATCGCTCCTAATAATGAAGGCAGAAACATGGACAAATTCCAAAAAATAACCCCTAATAAAATCAAAATTATTATTAACAAGAATACTTGTTTTATGATTTCACTCCGTATGGGTTCGGAAAAATTACTCATAATAACATATTTATAAGATGAGGGTATCAGGAAAAATTTTGCAAGTCCACCAATTTTCTATAGACTCCATTTTTATCCATCAACTCTTGGTGGGTGCCTTGTTCTACAATTTCGCCTCTTTCCATTACAACTATCAAATCGGCTTTTTGTATGGTGGACAATCGATGTGCAATTACCAAAGAAGTTCTGTTCTCCATCATTTTTTCCAATGCTTCTTGTACTGCTCTTTCACTTTCGGTATCCAGTGCAGAAGTTGCCTCGTCCAGTATCATAATAGGAGGATTTTTCAACACAGCTCTTGCAATAGAAACTCTTTGTTTTTGTCCTCCTGAAAGTTTTCCGCCATCATCACCGATATTGGTATCATAGCCATTTGGAAGTTGTGAAATAAATTGATCGGCGTTGGCAATTTTTGCAGCACTTATTATTTCGGTATCGGTAGCTTCTGGCTTCCCCATCAAAATATTATTTGCCACAGAATCATTAAACAGAACTGACTCTTGTGTTACCATCCCTAGCAAATGATGATAATCTTTCAATGATAAATTTTTCACATTTTCGCCATCAATCAATATTTCTCCTTCGGAAACATCATAAAATCTTGCTAACAGGTTGGCAATAGTCGTTTTTCCGGACCCAGATTGCCCTACCAAAGCTACGGTTTTTCCTTTTGGAATGGTAAGTGAGAATTTTTTTAAAATAACATTGTCTTTATCATAATAGAAGCCAATATTTTTAAATTCTATTTTGTTTTTCAAAGAAGAAATTGCGATAGGATTTTCTATTTCTTCCACTCGTAGGTCATAATCCAAGACTTCTGACACTCTTTCTAGACTAGCCATTCCGCCTTGTATGGAGGATACTGCAGAAGATAATTTTTTGGCCGGATCCAAAATTTGAAAAAATATAGCTATAAAAACCAAAAATGTTTCTGGTTGCATGGTGTGTTCTTGTAGAATTTGTTTTCCTGCAAACCATGTGATGATAAGGATAGTAACCGAACCCAAAAACTCGGAAGACGGTGATGCCAACTCTCTCCTACGACTCATACCGATGGAGAATTTTTGCCAATTGTCCGTTGTGGTGTTGAATCTGTTTTTCAGAATTTTGTCCGCAGAAAAAATCTTGATTACTTTGGAAGATTTCAGAGTTTCGTCCACCAATGAAAAGAGATTACTCAATTCAGCTTGAGCAAAATGAGCTTGTTTTTTTAATGATTTTCCAACAGCAGAAATTATCCAACCCATAATTGGAAATACCAAAAGTGAAAATAAAGTAAGGCTAGGTGAAAGTAAAAACAGAGTTACCAAAGAGGTCAATATCATAAACGGAGCATTCACAATATCCACCAAGCTCCCCATAATACCTCCTTCTACGGCACCAATATCATTAGAGATTCTGGACATCATATCTCCTTTCCTTTGTTCGGTAAAAAAAGATACAGGAAGTTTTAAAAACTTGTCATACATGGAGGTTCTCAAATCTTTTGTGATACCGACTCTATAATTTACCAAAAGATAAGCACCTATATATCTGAAAATATTTCGGAGCAAAAAAGCAAAGGCAGTTACTCCACAAAGGACTGCTAATACACTCACTGCTCCATGTTGCTCTATATTAATTTGTATTTTGTAATAACCCAAGCTTTTAAGATAGTCGAAATAATGTCCAACTTCTCCATTCCAAACGGGTATCTTTGTGGTATCTACCTTTTCCACTGTTCCGAACATTAGTCCTAATATTGGCAACATTGTGCCAACTGAAAAAACATTGAGTAGGGAATATAGTAAATTAAAAACCATACTTCCCCAAAGGAATTTTTGATGTGGTTTGGCAAAATATAAAATTCGCTGGGTTGCTTTCATTAAAAATAATTAAAGAAACAAAAATAAATAAATTTATGGTAGTAATAAGAAAAAAACATCAAATCAAAAGGGTTAGTTTTATTTTGCTGCTACTATCCATTTTTTTACCGTTTCCAAAGAAATGGATTTCAATTCTTCGGCTAGGTATTTTTCGCCATCATCTTTTTTAGGTATTTTTATCATTTTTTTACCTGTTTTTACAAAAGGTCCCCATCTTCCATTTTCAATAGAAATTTTTTCTTTCTCCCATTGTTGTATGTATCGGTTATTTTCTTTTTCTATTTTAGCAGTAATCAACTCGTGTATTTCTGCCTCGGTAAGGTTTTCAAAATCGTATTTTTTAGGAACATTCACATAGAGGTCTTTGTATTTTATAAACGGTCCAAACCTTCCCGTTCCTTTGGTTACAGGTTCTCCTTTGTATGATGCTACTGGCAGATCTGCAATTTGTTTTTCTTTGATGATGGCTTCGGCTATTTCTTGGGTTACGGAAAACGGGTCTGTTGCTCTTCCTATGGAAATAAAAGCATCTCCCCATTTTACATAAGGTCCATATCTACCAACCCCAACCGAAACAGCTTTTCCATCGAAATCTTGAAGGTCGAATGGGATTTTGAAAAGTTCCAATGCCTCTTCTAGTGTTATGGTAGCAATATTTTGGGTGGTAAGCAATGATGCGAATTTTGGTTTTTCTTCATCATCACTTTCGCCTATTTGTATCATTGGTCCATATCTTCCTATTCTGGCATAAATATTTTTTCCAGATACAGGGTCTTTTCCAAGATTTCTTTCTCCTGTTGCTCTATCTGCATTTTCTTCTACATCTTGAATGATGGGGTGGAAATTGTCATAAAATCCTTTGAGGATTTGTTTCCACTCTTTGGAGCCTTCGGCAATATTGTCGAAATTTTGTTCCACTTTTGCGGTAAAACCATAGTCCAACACTTCATTGAAATTGGAAGTCAAAAACTCATTGACCACTTCTCCAATATCTGTTGGGACAAATTTGTTTTTGTCGCCTCCGAATTTTTCTTCTACAATTTCTTTTTTTACCTCTTTTTTGTTCAGGGACAATTTTACAATTTCTCTACTCTGTGGTAGTATTTCTCTTTTGTCCACATATTCTCTCTGTTGTATTGTCTGTATGGTAGGTGCATAAGTAGAAGGTCTTCCTATTCCTAATTCTTCCAGTTTTTTCACAAGTCCGGCTTCCGTAAATCTTGCTGTTGGCTTGGAGAATTTTTCTGTGGCAACTATTTTTTTATAGTCCAACATTTCTCCTTTTTTTACTTTTGGCAATAATTTTTCATTGCTATCATCGTCTTCATCTTCGTTTTTTGTAACGCCATATACTTTTAGAAAACCATCAAATACGACAACTTCTCCTTGAGCTTCAAAATGATTGTTAAGGGACTTATTGCCAATTTCTATCATTGTTTTTTCTATGGCTGCATTTGCCATTTGTGAGGCAAGTGTCCTTTTGTAGATGAGTTGATACAGCTTGTTGAGTTGTACATCTGCAACCGATTTTACCGAGAAATCGGTAGGTCTTATAGCTTCGTGAGCTTCTTGTGCAGCAGCGGATTTGGTGGTATAGTTTCTTGGTTTTGAATATTTTTGTCCATATTCCGAGACTATAAATTTTTCAGCAGAAGTGATGGCTTCGGAAGATAAATTCACGGAGTCTGTTCTCATATAGGTTATATATCCTTCTTCATACAGTCGTTGTGCTACTCTCATAGTTGTAGTAACACCATAACCAAGTCTATTAGACGCTTCTTGCTGCAATGTAGAAGTTGTAAATGGAGCGGAAGCCGTTCTTGTCCCAGGTTTTATTTCTGTATTCAGGACGGAGAACTCTGTGGATAAGGCTTTGTTTAAAAAATCTTCTGCCTCTTTTTCATTTTGAAAATCTTTTTTTAGTTTGGCAGAAAAGTCTTTTTTGTCTTGATTGATGAAAATTCCCTCCACTTTATAGGAAGAAGATGGGGAAAATTGTCTTATTTCTTGCTCTCTTTCCACTATCAACCTTACTGCAACCGATTGCACCCTACCTGCTGAAAGTCCTGTTTTAATTTTTTTCCACAGAACAGGGGACATTTCAAAACCTACAATCCTATCCAGAACCCTTCTCGCTTGTTGTGCGTTTACTAAATTTTGGTCAATATTTCTTGGATTTTCTATGGCTTTTAGAATTGCATTTTTGGTTATTTCATGAAAAACAATTCGTTTGGTCTGTTCTGGTTTTAGTTTTAACTCTTGTGCCAAATGCCAAGCAATAGCTTCTCCCTCTCGGTCTTCATCGGAAGCCAACCATACCATATCCGCTTTTTTGGCTGCGGCTTTCAGCTCGGTTACTATTTTCTTTTTATCTGCAGAAACTTCGTAATCCGGAGTAAAACTGGTGAGGTCTATACCCATTCCTTTTTTAGGCAAATCACGGATGTGTCCAAAGCTAGATTTCACTTCGAAATCCGCCCCCAAAAACTTCTGGATAGTTTTTGCTTTTGCCGGTGACTCTACGATAACTAAATTTTTAGACATGCTTCAAATTTTTTGCAAAAGTATAAGTTTTTTTTGACTCTTATGTTTTAAGTTAATTTTAATAACAGCAATAGCAGAAAAACTTTATAAGCTAATGATTTTTACACACATATTTTTGAAGCACTATAAAGATATAAATTCTCATTATTCTGCTTGATTATTCTGTCAAATTTAAAGCCCAATTTTTCTAGTAATTTTATAGAAGTCGTGTTTTTGGGAAGTGTAATTGCAAGAATGTTTTCTAGTGAATTGTATTCTTCTAAGTTCCGCAAAACTGCATTTACAGCTTCATAAGCATAGCCTTTGCCGGAAAAATCGGGAAGAAAAGCAAAGCCAATATCATTGTATTCCAAATAATCTCGTTTGATAAGTGTTACTAATCCAATGGATTTTTTTGTTTGGTTCAGTGATACAGTCCAATAAGTAATGTCGGTATTTTGATTTATTTTTTGAATGTAAGCAACCGCATCATTTTCTGAATTTACATTTCTGTTTCCGATATATTTAATCCAACCTTCCGTGTTAAGCAATTCAAGAATAAAACGAGTGTCTTCTTCGGATAATTGTTTAATAAAAAGTCGTTCAGTGTTTATCATGATAAAATATTTTTGTTTGTAAGTCAGAGTTTTATTTGTAGCGATTGGTTTGGCAAAATTTATAGAACGTTTGGCAAATTGGCGATGGAGCCGATTTTTAGCACAAATATTGAATAGAATTACTACTCTTCAATCTTGCACAAAAGCTCAATAGAAGCACTTCACCGGCTCTATTGCCAATTTGTTTGTTATAGGCTGTGGCTTTGGGTAGATTATTTCCAGAACACAGGAAAGTTGCTTGCTTCTCCGTAATCTTTTATTGGCTCTATATTTTTTAATACGTCCATATCGTTTGCTGATATTTCAAAATCTACGGCTGCATTGTTCTTCATATTCTTTGGATTTGTTGTCTTTGGTAATGGCAATAATCCTAATTCAAGACAATAGCGAATGGCTAATTGCGGTACGCTAACGCCATATTTTCCCGCCATTTTTACAACTTCTTCATTTTTCAATAATTCTCCGTGTGCAATAGGTGAGTAGGCTTCAACAAGGAGGTTATTCTGTTTGCAGTAGTCTATCAACTCAAAAGGCGTATTGCTTATATGGGCTAATATTTGGTTGACCATTGGTTTTACTGTACAGTCTGCAACTATGTTTTCGATGTCAGTAATCTGAAAATTTGATACTCCAATTGAGCGGATTTTACCTTCTTTATATGCACCTTCCAAAGCACGCCACGCTTCACGGTTGCCATCAAAATGACGGTTTTCATCTCCATAATCTGCCCAAGGTTTCGGACTGTGAATAATCATCAAGTCTATATAATCAAGTCCTAAGAGTTGTAACGAATTGTCTATTGAAGAAACCGCCTCATTATAGGACTTAACTTCTGCTGCTAATTTTGTAGTGATAAACAAAT
>JAFDZJ010000179.1 GCA_018266965.1 Bacteroidota bacterium | reverse complement strand
CAGTTCCGAAGATCCTTGCCGCCCATGATTCTTGGTGTTCCATTTTTATTTGCTGTCCGATTGATATACCCTTGAATTGTAGTGTCGCCACTTGAGCCAAGTTGTATGTCAATAGTAGCATTGTCAGCCCCAAACATTTCTGAATATTCTCTTCCAACATTGAAAAAGCCTTGGTTGTAATAAGCCTGTCCAAGTAAAATATTAATAGTTGTCAAAACAGGAATAAGTGCAGCAGTTGGTTTTGGCTCTTTTGAAAGCTCTGGCTTTTCACTTTCTGTGTCAACTGGAATTAGGTTTCGTCCGGATAAATTCCAGTCAGGATTTATCTCGTAAATTAACGTGTCTTCAAGCCCCGCAGCAAGATTAATTCTAAAGTCACCATACCTTAAAAGTCCGTTGTCGGTTAAAATAAAAATGTCAACTGGCTGGTCGTTGTCAAGCAAATTTTTAATAGCTGCATTTACTCTTATGTTAGTTGTCTGTAAAGGGCCTGGATTCTGATAGCCATACATTCTTTGTGACAACTGCATTTTGGTTTTGCCGATATATTTTATGTCACCGTTAGAAATGAAACTATACAGAACATTTGTTGTCGTATGGTGTGAGGTCAAGTTGTATTTAATCGCATCGTTATTAAGTGTCCAGTGTCCGACCGAAATAAAACCAATGTTTAATAATCTGTTCATAAGTGAAGAGTCGATTTAAAATGACACACAACGTTCGAGGCTTACCGCAGGGTTGGCATTGTTGCTGTGTCTGCCCGGTAACTGAAGCTGATTAAAATTACTGATATTGAAGTTAACAAATAAAAGACCAAAAGAATTCTGTCAAACCCGATATTAGCTGATAGTAGTACAACAGCCAATTGTTATTGCGTCTGCCAGCCCTTGCAGTAAATAATTATTTAAGCTACTTACTCAAATACAAACCATCCTTCAGTGCCTATTAATTTTAATTTAGCCATTGAGCCAAAAACAATCTCTTTTTCTGCAATCGAACGACTTAGCCTGAACTTTACTTTAGTATATTTTGATTTTACTTTTTCTTCACTGGTAGTAATATAAATAGTAGGGTTTGCTGAATGGGTAAAACTGTTTTTATTTTCTTTATAACCTACTGCTAATAAAGCAGATTTTATCTCCTTAAATTCTTGTTGATTAATTGTCATGTATAGTTCAGTGATAGAATTAAAGAGCCTTGTTTTTAATGGCTCTCCACCCCAACTCTCCATAAATTGTTTCATAGCCAACCCGGCACTCACAATGGAGTCGGTGATGCCCCAGTTTTTATATGCATCCGCAGAATAGGAAGTTAGATTTGCAAAGATTTGTGCTTCCTTAGGTTTGGTTGTATCATGTTTATACCATGCCATTATTTCATCTAAAGTAAAATCACTTCCTTTGAAACTATGGATAAACAAGGAGTCCTTATAAAATTGTTTCCATGAGTTTAACAGGGGTTCTTTCTGACCCGGCTTTTGAGATTGAAACACCAATACGCCGGCACCTTGTTGATTACTCCAAAAAGCTTTAGCAAGACTGAGGTGCAAAAAATTCAGATTTCCTAATAAATACAAGTCGTAACTAGGCTTACCACCATAATAAGCTGTGTCAACATTTAATACGCCAAATTCATTTTGAATAAAGGAATCATTTTTGATGGCATTCCATGTTACCGAATCCAGGATTACATCAATGTGTCCGAGGTCTGAAATGGGGGCATCTTTTGATTTTGATGCATGCTCTGTACATCCAATAATGAGGATTGAAACAAGAAATGCGGTTAAAATAGTGTGCTTCATATCAAGAATTTTATAAGGTTGAAATATTTCAATAAAGTTGCCACTAATGGTTTCGGGTTTGGTGATGTGGTAGTATTTGAAAATCGTGAAGTCCCGAACTGCTACTGAGTAAAGTTACAAAAGATGATTAAAAGAACTATAGCTTGGCTTTATTCGTCGGCTGGAACAGAAGCCCAATAGGGAACCCATAGCAGAGTATTTATTCATCGCCCCGCCATATTGTGAAACCGCCTGTTGTACCAAGTTTTTACTCCAAAAGCTTATTTAATTTTTTTCGAGACTCCGGATTTTCTTTTATCGACAAAGCCTTTTTGAAATATTCTATCGCTTTTGATTTGTTATCAATTGCCAAGAAATAGTCGCCATAAGAATCGTAAACATTGGCGCTTTCAGAATAATTGTTAACATTCATTTTAAAAAACTGACCTGCTTTGTTATATTGCTTTTGTCGTAAAAATTCATATCCCAATTCATTCATCAAATTTTCAGGAGGGGAGACCTTATAGCCAAATAGTTTTGAAACTTCATGATAATGTTGTTCATACTTATTTGCCAAATCAATTGTAGAATCAAAAAAATCTTTAAGCGAAGGCTTGAAACGATATTTGTCGAAAATGAATCGCAACCCATCATATTCTGTAATTAGAGGTACGGATCCATGATCATCATTACTATAATATTTACTTTCGTATCTAAGTCCGTTATGCTTTTTACCTTTTATATATTTATCTAAATCAAGTATTGAACGGATATGCCTGGTTTCACCTGAAGTGTCGCCTTGTACTTTTGTTATATCCATGCTCTCATCCAGCGTATTTGCAATTCCTAAATATAAGGTAGTACCTGTAAAGTTTTTTTCTGTGATAGATTTCTTTATCGTTTCTAAAAATTTCATTTTATCCCACCACATACTTGGGTCTATGCAAATGTAAGAGTTGAACAATTTTGTATGATTCACCGCTATGTTAATAACCGTTAAACCTCCAAATGAATGACCAACTAGCAATTTATATGGTTCTGTTGGATATAAAGAATCAATATGAGGTATCAATTCTTTTTCAATAAAGGAAACAAACTGTTCTCCACCTCCTGAAGTTTTTGAAAATGTACTATCCATAAAGGGTGGGTCGGCTACTACATGAGTTGGTGTAAGGTCTCTCGTTCTGTCGGTATTTATAATACCAACCACAATCATTTCAGGACAAACAGTATTACCGTTAACCTGGCTGAGTTGCTGAATCATGCCAACTACTGAATAAAAATGAGCGTCGCCGTCTAATAAATATAATACAGGAAATCTCTGTTTAGAATCAGCCTGCCCGCTGTTTGGCACATATACCCAAATTTTTCTTTTCTCATTTAAAATTTTTGATTGGATGCTGTCAATAGTTCCAATAGTTACTTTATTGTCATCCTGTGCGAAGGCACTTATTGAAAAAACACCTGCAAGAACTGAAAGTATTAATTTTTTAATTGTCATTGTAATTTTTGCTTGTTTAGAAAATATCGTACAACGTTCGAGACTTGCCGCAGGGCTGGAATTGTTGCTGTGTCAGCCCCACAACTGCAGCTGATTAAAATTACTGATGTTGAAGTTAATAACTAAAAGCCATATAGAATTCGTCCAAGCCCGATATTAGTTGATAATGGTACAACTGCTGATTGTTATTCCAACCGCCAGCCTTGTGGCAAAAACTTTTGTTGGTGGCAGTGTTTACACGTAGATCCGCTTAGTAGTTAATTGCCTAATATCAATTTTATACTTTCAATAATTTCTAAATCAGCACTTTTTGGGAAATATTTATCAAAAATCTTTTCTTCTAATCCTCTTTTGATAAGGGGGAATTCTAAGTCGTACATTGATACTAGTAAAATATACGTTCTTTTATTAGCTGGCTTTTCTATTTCACGAACAGCTTTTGCAAACTCATATCCATTTATATCTGGCCTTTGATTTAACCCAGTAATTATTAAATCAAGATGAATATTTTCCTTAAAAGAAGTTTTTATATAATTTAATGCAGTTTGGGAATTTGTGAATTTTTCTGAGGTTAGATTTGGAAAATATTTACGAAGGTACAATTCCATTCCCTTCAAAAATAATTTATGATCATCGAAATGCAAAATGTGAATTTTTCGTAAATCTATGTTTAATAGCTTATTGGTAATTTCAATAGCATTAGTCGCTCTTAGCAATATGTTTCCCTTAAATTTTATTATTTTATTGTTCTCCATTTTCAAATTCAGTTATTAGTTCTACTAACTTTTCCTTAATACTATTAAAATAATCATTCCAGTTATCAATACTACTAATAGTTTTATAGATCTCACTTTTTTTAATAGTTTGGCATTCTTCTTTTAATTCTTTTATACGCAAATGAAGCTTTTCTATTTCAGCTTTCATCAATTGTTTCTCACTAATTACATCAGACCTGCTTATAAAAAAATCTCCATACTCTAAATTCTCTAAAATTGCTTTTGCTTTTACCAAATCATTTCTTTCATAAGCAGCATTTAATTCTGCAAACAATTTATCCGCAAGATTTTTCTGTTCTTCACTTACTACATCAGGGTGGCAAAGTTTACTAGCTTTCCTATATAGCTTCTTTATTTCTATTTGTTGCTCTTTAGTAAGTTCAGCTATTTCTTCATTTTTGCTTATCTCATACTCACGGCTATAATCGTTATAATCGTTTTCTGCTTCTGCTTCTTTTGGTGTTCCTATTGATTTGTCCTTTTTGAAGCGAAGAATTCGTAAAATCAACTCTCCCAATTCAGTATTGTGCCTTACGCCAAATTCATGAATTACTTTCTCCAGGTCAGCTTTTTCATCGGACAGTTTATTTAATTCTGCTTCCAATGCTTTTGCCTACATCTTTAAGCCTTCTATTTCTGGGTCTGTATAAATGGTAAGATTGCTATGTTGATTAATAAATGCTTCAATAGCAATTATAGCTTTGCTGTACGATTTCTGTTTGAGATCGATAATGATATTTTCTAATGCAGTGGGCAAAGTTTGTTGCTCTATTTTGAATATATGCGTACTGATTTCATCCTCTTCCTCTAATGATATGAGATTTTTAATCATCTCAAGTCTTTTAAGAATTCTGGAAATGTCAATATTTTGAGCATCTGTCATTTAGAGAATCTTTTTTGTAAATTTAATATAATGTGTTGAGGTTTATGTCTATTTAATCAAAGGATTGGTCTTATAACAACGAAGAAGAAAAATGAAGACACCAACAGGCGGCATTCCTTTCCTTCTTCCTTTTTCTTTTTTCCTTCGATATTTGAGGTCTGATGGTGCGTGGGCGCAAAATGTAAATGTGCTACAAGCTTTATGTAAATAAAAATACCGGTGTAGCCTTTTTACATTTTGCGAAGCCGAGCAAGTTGAGATTAAGAGATAAAGTTCAAAGATGGTATTGGCTAGACGTGCTGTGGAAGGAACATTGCTACCAACGGACAGGGCTTTATGCAGGTTGGGAATTATCCCGATGTCTATCGAGACGTCTGCTCTGAGGGAGTCTGATACTCGTCAGAGTCATCAGACCAGAACCCCTGCCTGTTGGTAGAGAGGGCTTCCCGGTTAAATTCTAAAGTTGAATTTAAGAACTAAAGTTGAGATTTGTAAGTCTAATCCGTTCAAAATGTTCTGTCTGAAGCTGGGATTTGTTTTACAACTGTGTAATTACTTTTTCAAGCTACTAGTTAGCAAAATTTTTTTAGATGTAGTTCAATGATTTAAATAAATGTTAGTCCCATGTTATATAATAAGACATCGTACTTCTATTCAGTTTATAAACCTGGTAACTGTATTTTTGAGGTCTGCCTTCACATTTTTCGCATTTATGTTCCGGTATGTTGATAGTTTTTAATTTATCTGGAGCATAGGATCCGCCCCCGGTTGTAGTAGTTTTAGTAGTAACATGCATAACGTATTGTTTTAAATTTCCGTCCCAACGCTTATCATATAAAGTAGATGTAAATGTACTTCCTGAAGATGGAATCCAATTACCCTTTACTGTTATTGTTTCTTGATGAGCTTTTATAACACCCGTGCCATTACAATTACTACAGGTACTTGAAACTTTACCTTTAAACATTGACAATGTTCCATTTTCGGGTAACTCAGAATCGTAATTACCAATATAAGAATACAATGTGTCTTTACCACTTATTAATATATAGCAATACAAAGTGCCAAAAGGCTGTAAAAATTCTTCCCCTTTTACTTCCAGCAAATGCGAAGGTGTATATCCAATATATATTTTATCAAAATTGTCTTCTGCAATAATTCTTCCATCCATGGTTTGTAAACCATATTTACCCTTACTCCCTTCAAAAAGAAAACATTTAAAAAGGTTCTTATATTCTTTCTTATATGGCTCACTTACCGCTTCATAGTTGGGTATATAAGCCATTTTCCGGATGTTTACATCCAAAACAGGATAATAATAAACGGGTTCAACTACTTCCTTGAATGACCCTTCTTCCGATATGTATTCTTTATCTTCTGTTAATGCAAAATATTTATCTCCCGCAATGAGAAATGTTTTTATGCCCTGACTATATTGCTTTCTTTCTTGTTGCTTGCCCAAATTTTCTAAAGTATCGTTATTGATACGATATAAGTTTGCTTCTTCGAACTCTATGTCAAATTGTAGATATACATTCCCGGTATAGTCAGAAATAAATTTCCAGTAATTGTTTTTCTTGCCAATTGAATCAGGGATTGGCAATTGTTTCCAGCTTTTCCCTTCTAATTTAGAAATCTTCAGGTTTTCGAACATTTGCTTGCATGCAATATAAAGATTGTTATTTTTATCAAAGCACCAGGAATCATCTAAGTGTATTTCAATACTGTCAGTATATTTCCATTCTTTGCTATCCCATATTCCAATTCTCATTTTTTTGTTATCATATTGATAGAGAAGTCCATTATGATCAATAAATAAGTATTCATAAATATCAAACCCGTTATCCAATGGCTTACCATTATCAAGAAGGACTTCCAGGCTTCCATTTTTTACTTTGTACAACCTTGAATATTGGTATTTATTTTTCTTGTAAACCTGGTCCTTTATATAAATATTACCATCATTACCCGCAAAAACATTGTAATTTTTAAAGTTTCCATTAAAAATTTCTTCCCATTTATCGCCAGAAGCTTGATAAATTTTGGTTTTAGATATTCCATAAACAGTTCCTTTGCCATCGGTAAGCAGGCTTTCAATTTGCTCTGGCATATTTTGCTCAAACAGTTTCCATTCATTATTGGCAAAGCGAAATACATGGTTAAAATAGCTATAGTCTCTTGTAAGAGCACCAATAGCATAAAGATTACCAATGGAGTCTATCCCATATGGTTTTAGCTCACTTCCATATTCATAATCATCGTATGATTTTAATTTAAGTTTTTTTCCTGATTTTTTCCATTCTCCTAATTTTGAATCAATTAATAAGAAAAAATCAGGGTTGTAATTTTCTGATAAGTTCCCCTTTGGCTGTATTTTTTGAACTTTAGGTTTTTGAGTTGTTACCAACTTTTTATTTCCCGGGGTTTGTGCAAATGTAAAAGATGTTATGTAAGGGAATAATAAAATCAAAATAAGTTTTAATCGTTTCATAAGTTTTTTTTAAAACTGGTGTTGATCAATATGCCGCCAACGGACAGGGCTTTATGCAGGTTGAGAATTTTAATTCCGTCTGCTCTGACGGAGTCTGATACT
>JAFDZJ010000178.1 GCA_018266965.1 Bacteroidota bacterium | reverse complement strand
GTCCAGCCCAGATGAAGCACAACAGCGATAAAATGACCATTGCTCCAATGTCCAGCCAGGCTTGCAGCAAACCCAATGTTGTACGTTCGCCTTTCTACAAATTAATGTCAGTTTCTATTTCCCAGGAATATGGCTCCTTAAATGTTTTGAAAGTCTTAAAGGAAGTCAAGGAAAATATTTTTTGGGTTGTTTTCTTCGTGCCACTTTGGTCATTGCCTTTAGTGTAACTTCTTTTCTTTGTCAAAAAATTGTAACTGTAATCCTCGTAATCAAGTGTCGCCCTATGAATTGTTGAAAGGTCTGCACCGATTAGTACAAAAGCTTTTTTGTCAAACCGAAATTTATAAGTACTGCTTGTGGAATACCAACTCCCCATGTTATAAAATAGATGAAAGTCTAACTTTAAAATTCCTTTGTCAATAGTAATGCCTTGATATGGGTCGTCCATTATAGAATTGTCATGCTTTAAAATGAATGAATTGCTTTGCTCTATCAAAGTGAATTTATTGTAAGCGGCATTTTTAAAAAGCAGTATTAAAATTCGGGGCTGTGTCAAAACTGTATCTTCTGAACTGTTTACCAACGAAACGCTGTCTCTGTATTGAAAAACAATTGCTGCGTCCTTGATTCCGTCTTTGTTTAAGTCGCCATAAACACTGTCAAGGATTGTCCAACCTGCCGGCACAAAATCATTAATGCTTTGTCCTGTTGATTTGATGGATGGATAGGAAAAGTTTTGTCCGTAGGAAACACCGAAATAAAGAATCAATATGAGTGTTAGAATGTGTCGCATAAGGTGACGTACAACGGGCAGGGCTTTATGCAGGTTGGGCAATAGTAATCCGTCCGCCCACACAACCGCTGCCGATTGAAATTATGATGTTGAAGTTAAGTACAAAAGCTCAAAGTTGCTGGTCCAGCCCCGAACCACAGCCTGGATTTGCAATTGGCTGATGTTTGTTTGTCGAGCCCAACTTGCATAAAACCCAATGTAAGCTGCATAGTTTATCTATTATTTCTGTTGTCTGTATTTATATAAAGTCTGTCCTTGAACTTTAATGTGTCAACCGATTCAAAATACTTTTCCTTGTTATCAGCCAATCTTAGAACCAAAGTCAGACTAGGATATAAATATCTCAGACTGTCATTGTTAAGTCGCAACGTGTCATCGTTTAATGAATATGTTCCTCGATAGTAGCTACCACCAAAAGGTCCTGAATTAAGAAACTTAAATGTGTTGTCTCCAAACAATTGAAAGTGAATAAAGCTTGGGTCATGATTAGCACCGCCTGTTATTATTCTTTTCTTTCCGCCATCTGTGTCTACCAGATATGATAAGAGAAATAGAAAGCCAGTAAGTACTAAACCAAAAATCAAAGGTCTCGCTTTTCGTATAAAATGTATTTGTCGTCTGTCTTTTATGAGCCGGTATGTGGAATAGAGAAGAGTGCAAAAGAATACAAAATATAAAAAAAGTCTGCCGAGTCCGATAATGAAGTCCAGTTGATTTAGCTCTAATAGATTTAGAATAATTATGCCAACTGTCAAAATTAAAAATATGATTGTCTCTCGTCTCTTAAACATTGCAGGGTGTCGTTAAAACTTGCAGCTTACGTTGAAGCATTTGTGTTTGTGGCGGAATTTGAAAAACGTCACGCTGGAACAAATTCTGAATAAATTTACGAAAGTTCATTGTTGATTCTGTTGTTCAATTTATAACGTCCAGCCCAGAACTACAGATGATAGATAGCTGAAGTTGAAGCTGCGTTATCAGTCCGCCGACATAACACAAATGCACTTGTTGGCAGTAGTTCTTTATCCTAACTACAACCAAGAGGTTTGCCTTCTTTGAGCCAAATTGCTTTTTTGTCAAAATATTCGGCTTTATATGGGCATTTGTCCTTATAATAAATTGTTTTTGTCAAGATGCCTTTTTCATTATAGTATTTTGTCGGTCCTTCTTGTTTGCCGTCACGATAAAATTCTTTCGTGGTTATGAATTTTCCGGATGTGTCATAAGTTGTAGTCCAACCATTTTGAATTCCGTTTACAAAATTCATTTCCAACCAAAGTTTTTTAGCAAGATATGTCCGAGATATTCCATTTTTTTTGAAGTCTTTATATTGCGATGTCTGAAACACACTTCCATCAGGTTCGTATCTAATTTCGATAGTATCATTTCTTATGTCTTTTAGTTTGCCTGTTTCAAAATAAGTTTTAATTGACTTGACTAATGGTTTATCCTTTGTCAAATAGGCGTAAATCTCACCTTCAAGTTGCCCATTTTCATAAAATGATTTTTCAAAAATAAGATTGCTGCCCACCTTAATTTGCAACGAACGTAATTGTCCAGTAGGATAAAAATATTTTATGGTGTCCTGTGAAAACGCACTATTAGAAAATATCAATAAAAGAAGTAAGGGGAAATGTCGCATGGTGTCATTTAGAATTACTGCCAACGGTTCACGGCTTGGCGATGTGGCGGATTTTTAGCACTGAAGTTCAATAGAATTACTACTGTTGAACCTTGCACAAATGTTTCATAGAAGCACTTCAGCCGCCATATTGCCAAACCGATGTTACCTGCCGTTTTTCTTCTGTCCATTTTGTATTATTTCTATTTTCGTGTATCTAAAAACTTTACCTGCTTCGTCTTGTCCAACTTTTGCTAATTCTCTTTTTGGAAATCCATTTTCCGTTACAACTTGTCCAGTCACTTTGATAATTATTGGCAAGTTTTCTCCGTTGAAAAGGTTGTCTGCATTAATAAGCTTTTCGGTTGCAGGTTCTAACCAATAATTTTGTTTTCTATCTGTATCTTCGCTTTTTCGAGTTGTACTCCATTGAGCACAAGTACAAGAAATTGCATTATATATTAAAGTCAAAGTTTCAATTTTGCTTTCAGGCTTAAAGTCTGGCTTATCAATAACTTCAATTTTTGTATATCGAAATACTTTTGCTCTTGGCATTGGTTCTTCCATTTCAATTGTTCCTTGTGGATAGTCTTCTCTTTGGTAAAATTGTCCTGTAATATTAAGTCTATGTCTAAAAGCGTCAAAGTAAATAGGAAGTTCTAACTTATTGTCAGCAGGTTCAATGTAAAAATGTAACTTTAAATAATTCTTTGTCGTGTCGTTGTTTTTATTGTCTTTGGTTTGAATCCATTGAGGACAAGCACAACCCCAAACTGTATATTCAACTTCTAAATTTTCAACTTTGTCGTTAAGAATATTTGTTGAGTCCGAAATTACTTTTGAGCATTTTTTCTCTACTTGTTTTTGCGATTTGTTGTCGTCTGATTTTTGTTCAGTTTTTGTTTGTCCACAAGAAGTTAGTGTTAAGCTAAAAGATAAAATTGTCAGTATGTTTTTAAGTCTATTCATTTTGTTTTTCGTGTCGCTCTAAAATGGCAGGTAACGTTGACGGCTTGCTGCTGTGCTGGTATTTTATAATTGTCAGCCTGGCAACTGAAGCCGATTGAAAAACCAAAGTACAAAATATATTCTGTTGTTTATCTGCGTTCGGTCAGCCGAAACTG
>JAFDZJ010000177.1 GCA_018266965.1 Bacteroidota bacterium | reverse complement strand
TATTTTAAGAGGTATAAGAATTGCTTTGAGAAATGTAATATGGCAAACTGTTTATGTATTTAGCATTTTAATTTTAAGTATGATTCCTTTGGTAGGTTGGTTTACACCTGCTCTTGCTTTATTAGTAGAATGTTATTACTATGGTTTTTCTATGTTAGATTATAGTATGGAACGAGAAAAGCAATCTGTTACTGCAAGTATTTTTTATATAAGTAACCACAAAGGATTAGCTGTTGGTAATGGAATTGTTTTTTATTTAATGCACTTACTACCAATTGTTGGTTGGGTTTTAGCCCCTGCTTATGCTGTTATTGCTGCCACTTTAAGTCTTTACGATTCAAGAGTGAAAGAATAATTTAAAAAATGTTATTTACTAAACTATTTCAGCTAAAGATATTTGCTGAATAAACTCTACTGCTTTCAGCATATCATCATGCAATACTCTATCTTGTTCATTAAAACTTACTTCTTTTCTAAATGTACTTACAAAATTTTCAATAGCTATAGAACTTTGCAATGGTCTTCTAAAATCCAATGCCTGTGCTGCTGTCATTAATTCAATAGCTAAAACTTTTTCTACGTTTTCTATTACTCTAAAACATTTTGTAGCAGCATTTGCTCCCATACTTACATGGTCTTCTTGATTGTTAGATGATGGAATACTATCAATACTTGAAGGCGTACATAATTGTTTATTTTCACTTACAATACCTGCTGCTGTATATTGAGGAATCATAAAACCAGAATTTAAACCTGGCTCATTTACTAAAAATGCAGGTAAACCTCTTTGACCTGATATTAATTGATAAGTACGTCTTTCACTAATGTTAGCAATTTCTGCCATTGCAATACATAAAAAATCTAAATGTAAAGCCAATGGTTGCCCATGAAAATTACCACCACTAACAATTAAATCCTCATCAGGAAACACATTTGGATTATCAGTAACAGAATTTATTTCTGTAAGAAAAACATTTAATACAGTTTCAAAAACATCTTTACTTGCACCATGCACTTGTGGCACACAACGAAAACTATAAGGATCTTGTACTTGCTTTTTAGCTTGTTTGGCAATAGCACTTCCATCTAAAAATTTTCTAAGTGTTGCAGCAGTAGCAATTTGTCCTTTATGTTTTCTTACATTATGTATAGATGGATGTAAAGGTTGTTGTACGCAGTCAAAAGCATCAAAACTTATGGCAGCAATTAAGTCTGCAAGTTGTAATAATCTTTCAGCTTTATACAAACAATACATTCCATAAGAACTCATAAACTGAGTTCCATTAATTAAAGCAAGTCCTTCTTTGCTTTGTAAAGCAATTGGAGAAAATGCTAACTTATTTAAAATATTTTTTGTAGCATATTTTTTATCATCAATAACAACTTCTCCCATACCAATTAATGGTAAACATAAATGAGAAAGAGGTGCTAAATCTCCGCTTGCACCTAAAGAACCTTGGGTATAAATTATTGGAAGAATATTGTTGTTGTATAGAGCAATAAGAGCATTTACAGTATCAAGTTGCACACCACTGTTGCCATAGCTTAAACTCTTTACTTTTAATAACAGCATTAACCTAACAATTTCTTTAGGCACTTCATAACCCATACCACAAGCATGGCTCATTAATAAATTATATTGTAGTTGTTGTATTTGCTTTTTATCAATTTTTACATTTTGCAAAAAGCCAAAACCAGTATTAATTCCATAATAAATTCCTTCACCATCAGAAAGCTTTTCATCTAAAAACAAACGACACTTTTTTATTAATATTTCTGCCTCTGATGTTATTTGAATGGTAGCATTTGTTTGAATAGTATTTTTAACTTCTTCAAAAGATAACCACTCATTACCTATGGTTAATTTATTATTGCTCATAAAGTTTGAATATTTTAAAGTGTTGCAAAGTAAAATTTTTTATTAAGAATTAAGTTAAATAAAGTTGGAATAAACATAAATTTCCTTTTATTTTGCAGCACTTTTTAAAAAGGTCCGGTAGCTCAGCTGAATAGAGCAACAGCCTTCTAAGCTGTGGGTCATTGGTTTGAATCCAATCCGGATCACTGCAAAGCCGCTAAACAGCGGCTTTCTTTTTTTTAATCATTAAACAGAATAAATATTTAATTTTAATTTTTAGAAATTAGCTTAAAGCCAAATGTATTATATTTTATACCCTATTTTATATTGCGTTTCATTGCTTCCTTGGCGTGTACTTTATTGTATAAGCGATGCAGTATATTTATTGGCTTATTATATTATTCGTTATAGGCGAAATGTTGTTTACCAAAATTTAGCAATAGCTTTTCCTGAAAAATCTGAAAAAGAAAAAACTATAATAGCAAAAAAATTTTACCATAATTTGATAGATTCTTTAGTAGAAACTATTAAGTTAATATCACTATCAAGAAAGGAATTTGATAAACATTGTATTGTAGATGCAGATGCAGTCAATAATCTTTATGCCACTGGCAAAAGTGTTCAAATATTAGCAGGACATTTTTTTAATTGGGAATTTTTAAACTTAGGTATGGCAGCTAATCTTGAATATCCCTTTATTGGTGTGTATATGAATATTACCAATAAAACGGTTGAAAGAATTTTGGTAGATATGAGGAAGAAGTTTGGAACAATTTTAATTCCAGCTTCAGAGTTTAGAACACAATTTGATAATTATAATAAACAACAATATTCAATAGGATTAATAGCAGACCAAAATCCTTCTGCTCCAGAAAGAGCTGCATGGCTTCCATTTTTTGGACAAATGACCGCTTTTCATAATGGACCAGAAAAAGGTGCTGTAAGAATGAATACAGATGTTGCTATAGTTGATATAAAAAAAATTAAGAGAGGATATTATAAATTAGAATTGTCTGTTATGACTACCACTCCTAAAGAATTGCCAGAAGGTACCATAACAAAGCAATTAATAGCTTTTATAGAAGAAGCAATTCGTAAAAACCCATCTAATTATTTATGGAGTCATAGAAGATGGAAACATAAATATGAGGAAGAAAAATACAAGCATTTAGTTATTCATTAATACAATATGCCATACCCAAACGCTAATTTTTACAAAAAACTTTGCTTAAAACTTTGGTAGAAACAGTAAAATCTTATACTTTCGCCGCCTAATCATTCTTGATTAGATGATAAAACCAATTTGTTAACGCCCTTAAATTT
>JAFDZJ010000176.1 GCA_018266965.1 Bacteroidota bacterium | reverse complement strand
TGCCATTTTTTTTGAATTTATTTTTTAAAATTAGACTATAAAATTACAAATTTTAATTAGTATTTCCATTAATATTTTCATTTGATAAATCTATCATCATTATCATTTTTATTTTATGGTAACAACAGAAAGAGTCTCTTCCAAAATTCTCTTCTAGTTCTTTGCCATGTTTTTTTTTCGACCAGTCAATATCTGTTGAAATGAGCTTCCAAATATTCCATTAAAAAGACTGCCCAAAAAGACAGTCTTATTTTATTTATTTTAATAAAAATATTATCCCAAAAATGGATATTTGTAATGTCTTGGGGTAACAAAAGTTTCTTTTATAGAGCGAACAGAAACCCAACGCATCAAATTCATTTTGGATCCTGCTTTGTCGTTGGTACCCGAAGCTCTTGCTCCTCCAAAAGGTTGTTGTCCTACAACTGCTCCAGTTGGCTTGTCGTTGATGTAGAAATTTCCAGCTGCATTTTCCAAAGCATTATAGGCTTCTTCTATCGCATATCTATCTTTGGAAAAGATAGAACCTGTTAATGAATACGGAGAAGTTTCGTCCACCAATTTCAAGGTTTCTTCCCATTTTGTATCTTCGTAAACAAAAATCGTAAGGATAGGTCCAAATATTTCTTCACAAATAGAAGCATATTTTGGATTAGTGGTAAGGATTACTGTTGGCTCTACAAACCAACCTTTGCTACTGTCGCAATTTCCTCCAAAGATTACTTCGGCATCATTGGCATTTTTGGCATTGTCAATATACAATTTGCACTTGTCGAAAGAACCTTTGTGTATAACAGCATTTACAAAATTATGAGTATCTTCTGGTGATCCTACTTTTATTGTACTCATCTGTTGTCCCATTTCGGATTTTACAGCCTCCCAAAGAGATTGTGGAATGTAAGCTCTGGAAGCGGCAGAACATTTTTGTCCTTGATATTCGAAAGCACCTCTTACCAATGCTGTTGCTACTTCTACTGCGTCTGCAGAAGGGTGAACCATTACGAAATCTTTTCCTCCTGTTTCGCCAACAATTCTTGGGTAGGATTTGTAGTTATGGATATTGTCGCCAATCATTTTCCACATATTTTGGAATACAGAAGTTGAGCCTGTAAAATGCAAACCTGCAAAATCTGGGTGGGACAATACTTTTTCTGCTGTTGCTGCTCCATCGGTAAATACCATGTTGATAACTCCACTTGGCAATCCAGCTTCTTGGAAAATCTCCATCAATACATGGGCAGAATAAATTTGAGACAAAGATGGTTTCCAAACCACAACATTTCCTAACATTGCCATACAAGTTGGGAGGTTGGCAGCGATAGCGGTAAAATTGAAAGGAGTTACTGCAAAACAGAACCCTTCTAGTGGTCTGTATTCCGACCTATTCCACATTCCTTCGCTGGAAACAGGTTGTTCGGAGTACATTTCTGTCATGAATTCTACATTGAATCTTAGGAAATCTATCAATTCACAAGCGGCATCTATCTCGGTTTGGTGTACATTTTTTCCTTGTCCAATCATGGTGGCTGCGTTCAGTCTATCTCTGTATGGGCCAGCAATAAGGTCGGCTGCTTTTAGGAAGATAGAAGCTCTCTGTTCCCAACCAAGTGTGTTCCATTTTTTCTTTGCTGCCAAAGCTGTTTCTATTGCCAAATCCACATGACTCATATCGCCATAATGGAAAAATCCCAAATCATGTTGATGATCTTGTGGAGACTCCAATCTTTTGTGGGTAGCGGTAGTAATATTTTTTCCACCGATTACCATTGGGATTTCTAATTTTTCATTCCACATTTTTTTGTAGGTTGCAAGTAGAGATTCTACCTCTGCCGAACCAGGTTCGTAGCTTCTTACAGGTTCGTTTGTAGCATACGGAACTTGGGAAATTGCTTTTGTCATATTTTATAGTATTTATTTTATTGTAAAATTAAAGTTTTTTTAATCAATAGATTCTATATGTTGTTAAATTTATTTTTATTACCTAACGGTTTTGGTGTTTCGGAAGATGGGGTTTTTAGCAGAAAAGTTCGATACAAGAATGAATGTTGAACTTTATACAAAAGCCAAAAAGGAGTACTGTATCGGCTCTATTGCCAATTTGTTTGTCGGCTGGTGTATTTGGTTTATTTGATTTTAATCTCTGTTTGAACATCAATTCTAAAACCATTCGTTCTTTCAAAAAATGATTTTCTTTCTGCTGTGTCAATTACTGTAAAATTTGGATGCTTTCTGTTACAAGCAAATGCTTTTTTGAAACGAAAATTAGAAAGGTCATGATTTTTTGAGAGTAATTTTATTGTATTTTCTAACTGTCCCTTTGCATCAGCAATCCAACCACCTGTACTTTGTTTTTTCAATTCTACCAAGTATAAACTTTGAGCAAAAGTGAGCATACCATCACAAGAACTTTCTTTTTCCTTAGTTCCTTCTTTATAAACGACAATACAATTATCTATGGTGGTAAATGAGATGTCAATGTCATTGTTGTTTGTAACTTTTGCAATCCATTTCCTATTATCGGTTGTGTCTGTATATGCTTTTGTTCCGTTTTGGTCGTCACATATTCCGAACTGCTTTTCGTTTCTTGAAGATTCTTTGCAGTCTGTTTCAAAGAAGTTCGCACTCATAACTCTTGCTCAATTTCAAGTAAAGAATCAAAAAGCAAATTGCTTTCTGCTAATGTTTCGTTCAGATAGTTTTTGTCGGAAGGTATTCCGTCAATAGTTTCTAATTTTGTTATGCTGCCGTCTTTTTCGCTCAACTGATATACGACAACATTGTTTGCAGAAATCAATGATTCTTTTGGAATTAGGTCATATAATTTAGAAAGTAAAACATCTTTGTTTGATGATTTTTTTATTTTATTTTCCAAATACTCGCCTTGAATTGCAATACTTAAATAGTTGATTATATATGGACTATGTGTTGTTACAATTAATTTATTTCCCTTATTCATTGAATTGCATTTCAATAGACTTTGCAACATTTGCCATTGAGAAGTTGGGAAAAGATTTTGTTCGGGTTCTTCCACAATATTTATGAAAGCTGATTTGTTGAATTTTGCAGAAAGAACTGACAAGGCAACTCGTTTTTGTTCATCGGTCAGACTGTTGTTTTTCCAAATTTCTTGAACTCCTTTTTTAAAGCGTTGCATTTCATCACTACTCATTGTTTCTTTATTTGTTTCACTCTGTTTTTTTACAGAATTAGCCAAATAACTTGAAACTAAATACAATGGGACAAGAGATTGAAATCCACTTGATGCTTCCGTTAATTTTACTTTGTAATTTTCACCTTTTAAGTTTAATGTGTAGTTGAGTTTGTCATATTCAATACCAAGATTGTTTATTGGAAGTTTTTCCAAGCCTTTCATTTCATTCTTTGCATTGTCAAATTCTGTTAAGAATTCTTTTAATGATTCTGATGAGAGTTTTAGTTCTTTTGGTGTCTTAACATAAGTGATGAAATTTCTTTCAGCAGGAACATACATAATTTGTGGAAGTGGATATTCTTTGTTTTGAACTTCACTAATGACCAATGAACCATTGTCATAAACAATAGAAAACGCATCACCTTCATATTCAATTACGGTATTATCAGCACCATTGATTTTGAAATAATTTTCAAGACGATGATAGTTTAAATATTGATTCTTAAGTTTGTTTTTTCGCTCAAACCACTTTTTGTTATAATCTCCTCTAACAAGAGCTTTTTCAATCCATGTTAAAGTAGAAATCAATTTTGCTACAGTACTTTTACCTGCTCCTTGATTACCAATAAAAACAGTAACTTTTTTGATGTCAATCCAACCATCATTTGATTGATTGCCCTCTTTTATTGGTCCAAAATTTTTTATTTTAATTCTACTCATTATTCCAAATATGTATGTTGGCAAATTTACAATTTTAGTTTCAATCATTCCCTCTGTAAATCCCAAAATGTTTCATAAGTTTGATGAAATTGGTGTCTGTCTCGATGTTATGCTACACTTACTGTCAACGAGTTGCAAATTAACGATGGAGCTAATTTTCATCACGATTGCTGAATAGAATTACTACTCTCCAACCTAGCATCTCGATAAATGTCAGGACTCAATAGAAGCAAATCACTGGCTCTATTGTCAATTTGTTTGTTATCGGCAGGTGTATTCTTATCCATTTAGCTAAATCTTATTTGGAAGTTGAGTTTTATATAGCTACCGTTATCTTCCGCAATTTCAACTCCGTCTAAAATTCTTCCAAAATCACAACGGGTTGGTTTGCTGTCTGGATAGTCAATTTTGGTGCTTTTAAGCAGGTATTCTTGAAAGTCGTTCCAATTGTATATATGGTAGCAAACTAAATCACCATCTTTTTTTACGATAATATAACCTCCGTTGGCATTGAAAGTTCCGTTCCAAATTCTTCCAGCTTTCATTCCCAACGCTGCATCAGTCAAAAAGCGTTTTACTTTATAATCATAGAAATTTGGATTAGTTTCTACTGCAAAATTACAAGGGTTTTCAGTAGTTAAATCTTGCACCAAGTCCGTTATTTTGTTCTTTTTCTTTAAGTAAGAAGTAAGAACGAGATGTCCAATTATTTCGGGAAGTCTGCTATCTATCAATTCCATTGTGGCATGGAAAATTTTGCTGTCAGGTTTTACGAAAGTTAAACTATAATCATTTTCTTTCAGCCATTTTACACGATCTCCGTAGGTGTCCAGAGCATTTACTTGAAGCTTTGTTTCTTCATCTAATGTAGGAGATATTTTGAATAAAAGATTAGAACTTTTGCTGGCATTAAACAGTGTAGGCTTACTCCCGATAAAAGATTTGATGCTAAAACCCAAAAGCGGTTCGTATTGAGTTACAGGGTCGTGGATAACTATTCTTATATCGGCAGTTTGTTTCCGTTCATCTGATAAAGATTGGGTATGGAACTTTTCTAAAACATTTTCTGCGAAGTCTAAATTAAAGGCACGGTCGCCTGTTTTGCCTTTTGCAATTCCCTCATAGAATTTTTTTGTCATTTCTATTGCTTCTGCAACAGCCATTTCGGATATTAATACTCCGTTTTCGTCTTGAATGATTATTTTTTCATTTCGGATATATTCGTAATCTTGTCCATTGCCTTTCCCTCGGATTATTTTCAATATTTGATAAAAAATATTTTCGTTACGGTTTAGGTCTTTGTCTGCTGCATATATTTTACCGTCTGCAAGTAATTTTAGGAAAGTGTATTTTCACTACTATCCCTCATGCAGAACCGAACTACTTAATAAATATTTCATTTGAATGATAATCTAAAAATTCTTTTGAAGGAAGAAATCTATCAGGTAAAATGATATGTTGATTTTGATATTTTTTGAAGAAATCATTAACAGCATTATCATTAGAAAAACCATCAAAATAGTTAGAAATCAAAATTTTAAAATCTGGTGTAACGGTTATAAAACCTCTGTCAAATGCTTTGTCGTGAATTGAATTTAAGCAAAGTCCATTATGAGGGTTTGTTCTATTATCCTTGTCTTTAGACCAAGGTTTTATATGACTTGCAACTAAAAAATCGGGTATTGATAAACCTGTAATACAACACTTTAAATTATATGAAGATAAAATTGTACTTCTGAAAAAACTTTGATTTACTCTTGCTTTGATTATTGTTTCTCTGTCTTCCCCTTTTGGTAAATCTTCAATATCTATCGTTTCAATTTCTTCAATAGTTCTGTTTTGAAATTCAGCGATTAACTTTTCACTTTCAAAAGCTAATTTCTCCCAATTTCCATTAAATTCATTCCAAACAATTTCGTCGAGTTTGCTCCCGTTTCCTAATCCGACAATTCCTTGTTTTTTCAGTTCTGGGTCAAGTCTTCCAAAGTTTCCAACTTTCATGTTCAATGCAGAAGGACTTCTTCCAATTATATTGGCATATTTTATAATCGTAGGATTGGTTTTGCTACTGCTTTTGAATGGAACTTTACAATAAACATTAAAAGCAATAATGGTTTCTTCTTTTGTCCAATTATTACTTTTTGCCATTTTCAAAAATTTCAATTTGTTTCGTTAGTACAAGATTGTAAAAATTTGAAAACGCTTCGTTTTTCAACTCATTTTCAATCTTTTGAATTTCAGATTTTATTTCCTTTTCAGTTCTATTTCCAATCTTTTTAATAAATTCTTGTTTGTTTTCATCATTAAAAAAATCATCATCGAGAAGTTTATATAAATCATCAACATAAGCTATCCTTTCATCTGATTGATAGCTTTTTAGAAATTGAATTAAGAAACTTTCCAAGTCTTCATGAGGATTAGGAAGTGTAGTAACTTCATTATTTCTGAAAAAATCTCCAGGATGTTCTTTGTATTTAAAACAAACAGTATTCATTAGGCTGCATTTTGCGTTAGGGATTGCAGTGGAAATCCTTTTTGTGAGGAACGAGCAAAAAGATTGGAACGGAAAGCCCGACCGTAGGGAACGCCCAAATAATTATTTACTTCTTTTATTCCTGTGCTTGGATGAAAACCTACGATATAAATTCTTTCCCTGTTTTGAGGAACACCAAAATCTTTTGCGTTCACTATTTGAGGTTCAGGGACGAAATATCCTAAATCTTCTCTTAAAACATTTAAAATGGTTGTCAGGGTTTTTCCTTTATCGTGATTTCTTAATCCCTTCACATTTTCCAGAAATATAGCTTTGGGTTGTTTTCTCTTGATAATTTCGGCAACATCAAAAAACAAAGTTCCTCTCGTGTCTTCAAAACCTCCTCTTTTTCCTGCAATAGAAAATGCTTGGCAAGGAAAACCAGCACAAAGCACATCAAAATCATCAGGAATATAAGATTTTGTTTCTTCTTTGGTAATGTCACCAAAAGGTGTTTCGCCAAAATTGGCTTTGTAAGTTTTTTTTGCTTCTTTGTCCCATTCGCTTGTAAAAACACATTTGCCACCCAAATTTTGCAACGCCAATCGGAAACCACCAATCCCAGCAAATAAATCTATAAATTTGAATTTTGGATTTTCTACTGGTGGAAACGGAACTTGAAAAGTGTCGAACAAACCGTATTGTAAGGCTTCTTCTGCAACCTTCAGCGTAACTTTTTCATCGGGATATTTGTGCTCCAAAATTTCTTTTGCAAATTGTACTGCACCTTCTTTATAAAACTTTGAAACACCGTTTTTAGAATTATGCAAATAGTGGCTCAATACGGCTTCTTGGTTGTTTTCAGACGCTATTAATTTTATTCTAAACTTTTTATCTCCAAACGATTCTAACGATATTTTTTCTTGTAATTTCATGAATATAAAAAACGCTAAAATACAATTTTTTTAGCAGAAATTGAATCTAAAAAGTTTGAAAAATCATTTATTTTTGCAACGAAAATTATTCAAAATGAAAAAAGTATTTTACCTAAAAACCTGTGGTACGAACAGAAAAATAATGGCTGGTTTGGACCTGACTTCTTGGGAACTTCGGGAAATTAAAAGCAATCCCATTTCCGAGGTAGAGCTGGAAAAAATGCACCAAATAACACAATCCTACGAAGCTCTTTTCAGTAAAAAATCAACCCAAATAAAAGCCAGAGGTATAGAGGTGAAAAATTTAAAAGAAAACGATTTCAAAAAATTGATTTTGGAGCATTATTCATTTTTGAAAAGACCTGTTTTCGTTACCGATAAAGAAATTTTTATAGGCAATGAAAAAGATAATTTGGAAAAGCTCTATCGTTTTTTTGGAATTTGAAAATTGTTTTTATACAGGCTCTAAAATCATTTCTTCCATTTCAACCTAAGACTGTTGGTAACAACACTCACGCTACTAAAAGCCATTGCTGCACCAGCAATCATCGGACTTAGTAGAAATCCGTTGATGGGATACAATATTCCTGCTGCCAATGGAATACCGATTATGTTATAAATGAAAGCCCAAAACAAATTTTCATGGATGGTTTTTACAGTTT
>JAFDZJ010000175.1 GCA_018266965.1 Bacteroidota bacterium | reverse complement strand
GATATAGATTATAGTGGAGATGTCAACCTGAAAGGATTTGGGCTAAAATTAGATTTCACAGGGGTAGATTATTCTATGGACGATTGCGTCATCAACCTATCCAAAGGACTAGCAATACTAAATGACATCGGTGTAAAAGATGGTAGAAAAAATTCCAAAGGGACTATTTCCGGAGCTATACAATTCCAAACGCTTTCTTCCATGGGAGTCAATCTCGTGATGAGAGCCGACAATCTATTGATGCTTAACTCCACACAAAAAGACTCCGACCTATTTTGGGGAATAGTCTATGGACAAGGCACACTGTTTGTGGACGGTCCAGTTTCTGGACTCAACATTTCCACACCAGATATGCGAGCTCTCAACAACAGTATGTTCACTTTCAACTCAGCTTCTGCAAGTTCATCTGTTGATGAATTCAAACTATTGAGGTTTTTAAAAACGAATGAACAAGGTACACTAGCCGAAGAAACAAAGAAAAAATCCGGAGCCAACATGAATGTCGATTTCAATATGATTGTGGACAAAGGCACAACAGTAAATGTATTGGTAGGTGATGATGTAGGAGATATATCTGTAAGGGGAAGCTCCACAGGATTAAAATTCAAAATGAGCCGACAAAATACAATCGAGATGGACGGAACTTATGTGGTGGACAACGGAACTTTTGTTTCCAAAGAAATCCTCAACCGTACTTTCCAAATTGTAAAAGGTAGCAGTATCCGATGGGACGGAGAAGCCATGACACCACAATTGGATATACAAGCCAATTATCCAGCCATGGTTACTAATACTGGTGCTTACCTAGGTATGTCTTCTATACCACCAATAAAATTGTTACTAGAAACCGATATTACCGGAACGCTCAACAAACCAAAATTGGACTTCGGAATTTCCGCACCAGATACTTCTACACAAGTAAAAGAAGCTTTGGCAGCCAAGGTAAATCAAAAAGACGAAAAAGTAATACAATTTGGGTCGATACTTGTCCTCAACAATTTCAATGTACAAAATTCGGCATTCGATATCGGAAGTATGGGAAATTTGGCAGAAAGCTCCGGATATAATTTAATTTTCAAACAATTGAGTTCTGTACTCAATACAATCAGTAACCAAGTACAAATTGATTTGAACTATGTAAAAGGAGATCAAGCATCACAAATTGGTGATAGGGCAAATGCTGGTGTCAATTTCAGTGTATCGCCAAGAGTAACCATAAAAACAGGAATGGGAATACCAATATCCAAAGGAACCGCCAATGCAACAGCCAATTATCTTTCAGCAGAAGGAACTTTGGAATATGATGCGTCCAGAAAAAACGATGGCAGTTTTGTAATAAGAGGATATTCCAAACCATCTAATATAGGAATGTTGGGTTCTGGAGTTTCCAACGGAATGGCAAATCAAACCTACGGAGCGGGTGTGGTATGGACCAAAAGTTTTCAACATTTATTCAAAAAAGATAAGACAAAGCAAAAAAACAATATTTCAAAAGATGATAAATCTCATATCCCAACCAAAGACTCCATTAAAAAAGATAGTTTAAAATAAATAATTAAAGAGCATTTCATTTAAAATTATAATTTTTTGTTAATTTTTTGTGTTTTTCTTTAAATTATAATTAAATTGTATTAAATTTGCAAAATATTTAAAAAGTTAAACAAAAAAATACAATACATTACAATGAACTACTTACTAGATGAAATAGACAAAAAAATCTTGGATTTTTTAGTAGAAAACACAAGAATGCCTTTTACAGAAATAGCAAAACAAATGGATGTATCCGCTGGAACAATCCATGTGAGAGTAAAAAAAATGGAAGATGCTGGGATAATATTAGGTTCCTCCCTTATCATAGATTATAGCAAATTGGACTATCATTTTACAGCTTTCATCGGGATATTGCTTACCAAGTCCAACAGAACGCAAGATGTATTGAGAGAATTGGCAGAAATACCAAATGTAGTGGAAGCATCTGTAATCTCCGGCAAATACAACATTTTCTGTAAAGTAAAAGCAAAAAACACAGAAGATGCCAAGAGAATTATCTATCAAATAGACGATATACAAGATGTAATGCGTACAGAAAGTATGATATCAATGGAAGAATTTCTTTCGGATAAAAATAGATTGATAAAAGCTGTACCGGTATAAACATCAATTAATATTTACCTAAAAAAACTTTTGGACTACAATCCAAAAGTTTTTTTTATTTTTGAAGTATGGAAAATCAATATTTTGAAACCGTAACAAAAAAATCCAAATCATTTTATTTCGCAATAATACTCACATTTGTATTATTTCTATTGATGTTGAATACAGATTTGGCTCACTACTCTCAACATCTGGATACCAAAGTGCCAACTTGGTTTGTAAGTTTGCTTTTGGTAATAGATACCGCAATATTGGGATGTTTGGCATTGGTCTATTTTTACAGAAAAATAGGGGTATATCTATTCCCTGTCCTGGTACTACTCCATCATCTTTTATACGAATTTTACCTGTCCACTACCCTTTTGGCAGGATTGCATTTGCTTTTTGTATTTCTTACCGCAGGACTTTTGGTAATAATACCCAGATGGAAATCCTATAAATAATAAAAAAATTATAAAACACAAATCATATGTTTTCAAAAGCTTGTGAATACGCTATAAAATCTTCTATATATATCGCCCAAAACAGTTTAGCTGGGAAAAGAGTAAATGTAAAAGAAGTTGCCAAAGCCGTAGATGCACCAGAAGCCTTTACTGCAAAAATATTGCAGGAACTCTGCAGGGCAGAAATTATGGAATCGGTAAGAGGAAAACAAGGTGGTTTCATTTTTCAAGAAGACAAACTATCGGAAACCAAAATATACGACATCATAAAAATAATTGATGGCGAAAAAATTTTTTATCAATGTGGATTGGGACTGAAAGAATGTTCCGACACCAACCCTTGTCCGGTACATGATACTTACAAAATTATAAAAGAAAACCTAATGACTATGGCAAAAAAATATTCACTAAAAGATCTTGCCGAGAAATCCGAAAAAGGAATTTTCCGATTGAAAGTCTAAATTTTTATTTCATACATAATAGGATAATTTTGTCCGCTATTGTAATTTTCATTATCTTTGCAGTATAATTTTCATTAAATACAATAAAATGACAACACTTAACAAAACAATTGGAGAGATTGTAGCCGATGATTTTCGTTCGGCAGCTGTTTTCAAAAAATATGGGATAGATTTCTGTTGCAAAGGCAACCGTAGTATAGAGGACGCTTGTGAGTCCAAGAAAATAAATCCGGAAAACATATACACGGACCTCGACAACCTGAATAATAACAACGGACAAAATAGCGATTTCAATGCTTGGCCTTTGGATTTGTTAGCAGATTATGTAGAAAAAGTACACCACAGTTATGTAGCCGAAAAAACACCTGTCCTGCTACAATTTGTCAATAAAATTGCAAGAGTACATGGAGATAGACATCCGGAATTGGTAGAAATCAATCAACTATTCGAGGAGTCTGCACAAGATTTGGCAGCTCACATGAAAAAAGAAGAATTGATACTTTTTCCTTTCATCAAAAAAATGGTACATGTAGAAAAAGAAAATACAACATTGGACAATCCGCATTTTGGTAGCGTGGAAAACCCTGTTGCCATGATGAAACACGACCACGAAATGGAAGGCGATAGATTTAGAAAAATTGCAGAACTCAGCAACAATTATCAATTTCCGGAAGACGCTTGTAACACTTACAGAGTGGCTTTCCAAATGTTGGAAGATTTCGAAAACGACCTACACAAACACATACATTTGGAAAATAATATTTTGTTTCCAAAAGCTGTTGAATTGGAACAAAAACTCAGAAACAATCAATAATTCCCCACGATTATAATTTTTGATTTTAGTCTCCCAACTCGGGAGACTTTTTTCATGTTTGTTGGGTGTAGATAATTTTTGTTTCTACAACACGATACCCAATTTTTTCTAATACCAATTTATATTTCTCTACCTGCCTTTGATGTTCAGTTTTTTCGGTTCCGGTCTTGAAATCTATAATCGTGCAGTTACCATCAATATCCATTAGCAATCTATCCGGACGGTGTAGGCTAATGCCATCTTTGTTAGAAATCAAAATTTCTCTTTCGTTGATCACGGTATATTTTTCGGAAAAATAAGACTCATTATTAGCAATTACTTTTTTCAATTCTTTTTTCAGAATCTTAATTTCAGACGCTGTCAATATACCATTCAGGGAATACTCTTTCAGCACAAATTTCAAATCGTTGGGATATTTTATTTTGGATAAAATCTCGTGCATCAAAATCCCTTGCCTTACCTTGTCGTTTCGGAATTGATAAGTTTTACTAGGAGTAGCAATAGTAATTTTGGAAATTTTTTGGCTGTCCATCGGGAAAACGGACACTATTTTGTGATGTTGTAGGTTGGAGTTTTTTTCTTTTTTCTGTTTGTTATAGTCCCCTGGATAGAGATCGAATTGCTCCTCGTTGTTTACATTATACTGTTTTACAAAATCATATAATTCTATTTTGGAAATGCCATCTTTTCCGGGTTTTTCTAGGTAGAGGTACAATTGCTCTACAGGACGGGTGGTAGCCACATACTGCACACAGAGGTTGTCCATTCTATTTTCGTAGGTATGAAAATCATTAAATTCCTTCAGTTCCTCATCATAATTGGTCAATTCTGATGAGAAATTGGGCAGATATACCGATGGTAATATTTCATCATCTTGTTGCAACCAGGCAGAGAATTTCCCTTCCTTGTCATTGTCGTTCCGTAATGCGAAAAACACTATCGGAAACTCCAATCCTTTGGCTTTGTGTATGGTCATCAATTGTACAGCATCTACATTTTCCGAGGCAGCAATAGAAGTTTCTCTACCTTCGTCGTTCCAATATTGTAAAAAATCCTTTAACCCAAGTCCTACATTCTGACCAAAACCATGAAGAATTTCCAAAAAGCTCAATACAAAATCCGTTTCTTTTTCCGGCACACAAAATTCTTTCAAAAAATATTCTACAAAGTTGTAAAGATTAAGTTGAGGTAAGTGAGAGTCCTGCAAATTGAGGGCGTATTTGTTGGAGAGTTTTTCTAGGATAAGTCCATCATGTTGTAAAGCCAAAAGCGAAAAAACCTCAGAGGAAAAATCGTGAAATTTTACTCTACCCAGCTGTTGTAGCCAATAGAGAGTATCCACCAAATTCCTTTTGTTTTGGGTATTTGTTTTCCAAGTAAGGAAAGAAATCAATGCTTTCAGCGTGTAGGAAAGATTGAGTGTTAGTCCTTTTTCGGAAATTGTTTTTATAAAAGAAGATTTGCCTTTGTATATCACTTTTTTGTAACCCAACAATTGGGATAGCCGCAAAATATCTTTGTTTCCTCTGCACAATATAGTAATATCCGACATAGAAAATCCATGCTCCAAACAGTCTTGGATATTGTTGTGCATGGCATTTGCCAAATTCTCAAAAAACTCTGGTTGGCTAGAATTTTCCAACAAATTTATTTTTACCCTACCTTCCAATGTTTTATTTTTGGGAATCTGTTGAGCATCTTCACTAAATATTTTTTGATGTTGCTCCTCCAAAAATTGCGATTGATATTGGTACAGTTCATTGTTGAATTTCACAATATTATTAGCACTTCTCCAATTGTATTTCAATACTTTTGTATGGGCAGCAAGAGGCGATTTTTCAGTTTTGTTGATTAGGCTGAGCATCAATTGGCTATCGCCACCACGAAATCGGTATATACTCTGTTTGGGATCGCCAACCACGGTAAAAGAAGTATCCTCCATAGAAATGGTATGATCTCTCAATGGAACAAAATTTTGCCATTGCATAAGCGAAGTATCCTGAAATTCATCAAAGAAAAAATGTTGAAATTTAGTGCCTATTTTTTCATAGATAAATGCCGAAGGTTCGTCTTTCAGATTTTCTTTGATGAGCGTATTGAATTTAGACAAAAAAACCAAATCGTTTTCAGTTTCTATTTTGGAAAGTTCATCTTGGATATCTTTGTTTACTTTTAGTGGCAACAAGGCTTCTAGGATAGATTCGTTTTTTTTGATTTGTATATAGGATTGTATAATGACGAGCCTTTTCTCTTTCAGAAAATCGATAATTTC
>JAFDZJ010000174.1 GCA_018266965.1 Bacteroidota bacterium | reverse complement strand
CAATATTCCACCTCCTTTTTGGTAGGTAACCAAATCGAAAACATCTTCTCTGGATTTGTAATCGAACCTTACCAAATCTTTTTTGGAATCTCTAGGGTTGTGTATGTACATGCCAACATCTTTCATCAAATGATAATCTGCTTGGTCTTTCCCGTATTTGTATTCGTTCCAAAGGTATTCGGAATAGTTAGCAAAAGACTCATTAACAGTAAGGTTGCTCCAACTTTCAGCGGTAATAAGGTCGCCAAACCAATGGTGGAATAACTCGTGTGCAATGGTGGATTCCCATTTGTTTTCATCGATTAACTGTCCGGGTTTTTGCTGTGCCGACGAACCGTGCAAGGTACATGTGGTGTTTTCCATAGCTCCGGAAACATAATCTTGTCCGGTAATTTGTGCATATTTGTTCCAAGGGAAATCATATTTTAATTTTTTAGAGAAAAATTCCATCATTTCCGGAGTGTTTCCAAAAATTTGTTTGGCATACGGTTCATATTCTTTTTCTACGAAATAATCAACAGGAATATTTCTCCACTTATCTTTTACTACGGCATAATCTCCAACTCCCATGAAAAATAAATAGGGAGAATGTCTTTTTTCCATAACCCAGTGATCTGTTCTTTGCCCATTATTTTCTTTGGTAGATGTTTTCAGGTAACCGTTGGAAAGTGTAACAAATTTATCTGGAACTGTCATGTAGATTTCTTGTGTTGTTTTTTGGTTGGTTTTGTCAATGGTAGGAAACCAAGCCGAAGAAGATTCTGTCTCTCCTTGAGTCCAAATTTGTGTGGCTTTGTTGGGTATTTTCCCTTCAGGATTGATGAAATATAATCCTTTAGCATCACTAATCGCCATGGAACCCTGTTGTTTTACCTCATTGGGTCTGGCTGTGTATTTTATATAGACAGTATAATCTTGGTTTTTTTGGTAGGTTTTGTCCAAATTTATTTTCAGAATATCATTTTTATAATCATATTTCAATGCTTTTTTTGCACCACCATTGTCCATAGCAACATCATGGATTAACATTCCTTTGGCATTCAATACCAAAGAGTCGGTAGGGTAGTAGTAAGGACTTGCAGTGAGCCATTCCTCGCCACCCATTTGTTGTTTTTGAAAGTCAAAATTCACTTTCAGTTTGGTGTGTTTCAGTTCGGTTGTTTTGGTATGAGCAGCTCTATAAATAGGGTTTCTGCCAGAAGTTTCTGTTTGTGCAAATGCTAGATTGATTGGGAGTAAAGCTGCTAAAATAAGAGCTGAAATGAGTTGTTTTTTCATTTTAAATATAATTGAAAAAGGTTTTTTATTTTAAATTTAAACAATAAATTTTTTGAAAATCAAGTTAAAATATCAATTCAACAAAGTTATGTAATTCATTGAAATTTGAAAGTAATTTTTTCATTATAAATAATTTAAAATTACCTAACAAATATAAAGTTTTCACTAAATTTGTACTATGCAATCAATAAGTGTTTTCGAAATTATAAAAGTAGGTATTGGTCCTTCTAGTTCTCATACCATGGGTCCTTGGAATGCTGCCGAAATGTTTTTGGAGCTTATCCGTAGGGATTATGCTATCGCCAAAGTAAAAGAAGTTTTTGTTGAATTTTTTGGTTCATTAGCCAAAACTGGCATAGGTCATGGAACGGATATTGCTGGGATGCTCGGGCTTTCCGGAGAAAATTTCATTACCATAGATACCAATAAAATTAATGAAAAAATTGAGTTCATTAAAAATAATAATGAACTAAACTTGGGAGGAGAAAAGAAAATCCCTTTTGTATATGGACATCATCTAATCCTGAATAAATCCAAATCTTTGGACTTTCATCCTAATGGAATGATTTTCAAAGCAGTATTGGAAGATGGGCAAGTGATTTCTCAGGATTATTATTCCGTAGGTGGTGGTTTTGTTGCAACACAAGAGGATAACTCTATCGAAAACAATTGTGTGAGAACATTGTACCCTTGTCATCATGGTGAGGACATCAAAATTAATGTTAAAAAATTGGGACTTTCAAAAATTTCGGATCTTATATTTTTGAATGAAGAAAGTTGGAGGAGTAGAGAAGAAACCGAAAAACAGGCATTATATATTTGGCATCACATCAAAGAATGTATCTACAAAGGTGTGAACAAAGAAGGAACTTTGCCAGGAGGATTGAATGTGAAAAGAAGAGCTCCGGAATTCAACCGTAGATTATTAGGAGAAAAAATTTATAAAAACATTGAAGAATGGTACCTTATGGTATCAGAAACAGAAAGGGATTTCAACCAAATTATGCGTTGGGTTTCTTGCTTTGCTCTTGCAGTTAATGAGGAGAATGCTAGTTTTGGCAGGATTATTACCGCACCTACCAATGGTGCAAGTGGTGTGATACCGGCGGTACTCTCTTATGCACAACTTTTTACCAAAAGCAATACACCGGAAGATGCTGTAAGATTTTTATTAGTAGCAGGAGAAATAGGAACATTATTCAAAAAAAATGCAACTATTTCCGCTGCAATGGGTGGTTGTCAGGCAGAGATAGGTGTGTCTTCGGCAATGGCAGCAGCAGGACTTACAGAAATATTGGGAGGTACTCCGGGACAAGTGCTGATGGCAGCAGAAATTGCTATGGAACATCATCTTGGTCTTACTTGCGATCCTATTGCAGGATTGGTGCAAATACCTTGTATAGAAAGAAATTCTATGGGAGCTATGAAAGCAATTACCGCTTCTCAAATAGCATTGGATAGCGACCCGGAAAGTGCCAAAGTTAGCTTGGACGAAGTTATAAAATCTATGTGGGACACTGCTTTGTCTATGAGTGAACGCTTCAAAGAAACTTCGGAAGGAGGATTGGCAATTTCTGTTAATGTGCCGGAATGTTAATTTTTTAAAATATTAACATTTGTGTGAAAATTGATTCTGAATTTTTATTATTTTTAAATTAAATTTTCAATCAAAATCTCCGGATACACCCAGTCCGAACAAGGCGAAGTCGTATTTTGCAGGGTCATTAGGATCCATTTTTCTAATAGTATTGTCCATTTCTACAACGGTTTTCCAATCGTTTTGTTTTCTTTGGATAATCCCTAACTTCCTACCGATATTTCCGGTATGTACATCTAGTGGAATGGATAATACAGAAGGAGAAATGTTTTCCCAAATTCCGAAATCTACACCTTTGTTGTCTTTTCTTACCATCCATCTTTGATACATCATCAATCTTTTCGCAGAAGAATTTTTGTAAGTAGAGGCAACATGTTTTTGTGAACGATGAAGATTATTCTCCCCTAAAAATGAGTTTCTAAATCTTTCCAACGCATGATAACAATTGGTTTCTTCATTTCTTAATAAAAAATATTTTTCCAAGCTTTCACTATTGGCATACATTTTTTTTAAATTTAATAAAAATATTTTGAAATCTTCCGAACTGAAAGTCCTATGGATTGCCTTGTCAGAAATTGTGTCAAGATTTTTTTTGTTGAAATTTTGGATAAAATCATAAGGCGAATTATCCATATATGCTAACATTTTTTTTGCATCATCGATAATGGATTTTCTGTTGCCCCAAGCAATAGTTGCTGTAAGAAAACCAGCAATTTCTATATCTTGTTTTAATGAAAATAGATGGGGAATTTGGATAGGGTCATTCTCTATGAAATCTGGTTGATTATAGAATGTTGCTTTTTCATCAAGAAAAGTTTTTAGTTCGCTTATTTGCATCATTTCAGAAATATATTTCTTGTAAAATGGTAGGTACAAAAGAATTTTCGAATACAGTTCTCGCTTCAACCTGAAATACCGATGTGTCCAAGTATCGATTGGAAAAATGCCCCAAAACAAGTTTTCCTACTTCTGCTTTTTTTGCAATAGTCGCTGCTTCCAGTGCTGTGGAGTGTCCTGTGTAATCTGCCATTTCTTTCAAATCATGGAGAAATGTGGATTCGTGGTACAGTAAATCTACTTTTTTTATAATAGGTATAATTTTCTCACTATATCTAGTATCACTGCAAAAAGCATACGAAACAGAAGGTGTGGGATTGGTAGTAAGGGTTTCGTTTTTCAGTTCGAAGCCATCTTTTAAAATGAAATTTTTTCCTTTTTTTAATTGATGGTAATCACAAGACTGTATTTCGGGATATTTGGAAATTTCATCCATGTTGAGGTGTCTCTCTTTTGGTTTTTCTACAAAAAGATAACCATTGCAATAGATTCTATGCTCCAATGGGATTGTATATACTTCCACCTTATTATCTTCAAATATTTTTTCGGAATTTTTGGAGTTTAATTCATGATAGACGATTTCAAACCCCTTGTTGGTTTCGGACAATCTGAAAATTGTTTCCAACATTTCTTTTATTCCTTTGGGACCATAGACATTCAACGGTGTTTCTCTTCCTAGCAATCGAAATGAAGAAATAAGACCAGGCAATCCAAAACAGTGATCCCCATGAAGATGAGAAATAAAGATATGGTTGATTTTGGAAAATTTGGCTTTTGCTTTTCTCAATTGTACTTGTGTACCTTCTCCACAATCTATCAGGAAATGTCTTTCGCTTATTTCCAACAATTGGGCAGTAGGAGAGGAGTTGATGGTTGGGATAGCGGAATTGAATCCCAATATTGTTAATTTTGTATTCAAAATATTATGATAGATTAGTTTCGGTATTTTCTTTTTTCATCAACTGGTCAAAAGCTTTTTTTCGATGGCTAATTTTATTTTTTTCTTCGGGTAACATTTCAGCAAAGGAGTTACTGTAACCCTCGGGTACAAAAATTGGGTCATAACCAAAACCTTTCTGACCTTTGTTTTCCACTAATAAATTTCCATGTACTTTTCCTTCAAAAAAATGTGGACCAGTTTCATCAAACAGACAGAGAACAGTAACGAAATAAGCTTTTCTATTCTCTATACCTTTCATTTCTTCCAATACCTTGGCAATATTTTTTTCAAAATCATGATTTCCAGCGTACCTAGCGGAAAATATTCCGGGTCTTCCACCTAATTCTTCAACAACAAGTCCGGAGTCATCTCCTATCGATTGCAGACCTGTTTTCTCATAGCAATATTGAGCTTTTATTTGGGCATTGGCATGGAAACTATCGCCATCTTCTATTATTTCTTCGTGTAGGTCGAAGTCGGATAGGCTTTTAATTGAATATTCGGTCCCCAATATTTGTTGAATTTCTTCTTTTTTATGAAGGTTGTGTGTGGCTATTAATATGGTTTTCATTTTTGTTTTAAATTTTATTCCGTGGAATTTGAAGTTTTTTTGTTGAAAAAATAGGCGGTAATTATTATGATAACAAGCCCAATTGCTAATAATATAATTTCCGAGATATGAAAAAGTTGCGAGAAACTTTCCACCTGGAAATTTGTTTCAAATATCGATGCTAAACCATTGTTGAAAGCGTGAAGTAGTATCGGTATCAGTAAAGAATTAGTCTTTTCGTACACCAATCCCAATACTAATCCTAGGAAAAATGCACCAACCAATTGCCAAGGATAGCCATGGATAACCCCAAATACCAAAGCAGAAATGAAGATGGCTTTTTTGGGATTGACACCTTTGTTTAGCATACCTTTCAGGATAATTCCTCGAAAGACAATTTCTTCTAAAATTGGTGCTAGTATTACTGTCATCACTACCATTGCCATTGGCGAAAGAGAAATCTCTTCCATTTGTTTTGAAAAACTTTCGTAGAGTGTTCCAAAAAATGGTCCGGAAATAGGGATTTTGGAAACTAAAAATTCGGATACTAGCATCATTCCAAACATCATTGCAAAGGATAAAATATATATTGTAATGTTGGAATTTTTCAAAGAAAAGTTAAAGGATATTTTTTTTGGTTTTAAAATTAATAAATAAAAAGCTGCAATCGGAAATAGCATACTTACCATATAAGCAATGGTCATGAACCAAGCAGAAGTTAAGATATTTTTACCAAAATACATTGTCAATCCCATGGCTATTATTCCTACAATAATTTGAGCAACTATATAGCCTACAAATAGAGCAGAAACTTCTGACCAGCCCATTCGGAATTTTTGTGTTTCTTTATAAGATAGGACAGATTGCGATTTGGTTTCTTCTATCATTTGTTTTTATTTAGAATTTATAATCCACAAAGATAATTTTTTTGAATTTTATATTGGCTAAAATCTAAATTGGTTTTTGATTTTTAAATCTCATTAAAAAACACGATTTTTGCAACTTAATTTTTATATAATGTCTTTATTACAAGAAATTGCCAAAAGAAAAACTTTTGGTATTATCTCCCACCCAGATGCTGGTAAAACTACCCTTACCGAAAAATTACTCCTTTTTGGTGGAGCAATACAAGAGGCGGGTGCCGTAAAATCCAATAAAATTAAGAAGGGTGCGACTTCCGACTTTATGGAAATAGAAAGACAAAGAGGGATTTCTGTTGCTACTTCGGTATTGGCTTTTGAGTATAAAAATCATAAAATAAATATCCTAGACACTCCCGGACACAAAGATTTTGCAGAAGATACATATAGGACACTTACCGCAGTGGATTCCGTAATTGTAGTGATAGATGTTGCCAAAGGTGTTGAAGAACAAACCGAAAAATTGGTGCAAGTTTGTAGGATGCGAAATATCCCAATGCTAGTTTTTATTAATAAATTGGATAGGGAAGGAAAAGATGCTTTTGATTTGCTAGATGAGGTCGAGCAAAAACTAGGTCTTACGGTTTGTCCTCTTTCTCTACCTATTGGTATGGGTGCGGATTTCCAAGGAATCTATAATATTTGGGAGAAAAATATCGAGTTTTTCTTAGAAGAAAAGAAACAAAAAATTGGAGAATCCATCAAAATAAATAATGTTGCAGACCCACAAGTCGATGAAATGATTGGCGAAAAACAAGCTCAAACATTAAGAGAGGAATTGGAATTGATAGAGTCTGTGTATCCAGAATTTAACCGTGATGACTATATGAAAGGCGATTTGCAACCTGTATTTTTCGGTTCGGCCTTGCATAATTTTGGAGTGAGAGAATTGCTAGATGCTTTTATCGACATTGCTCCTATGCCTCAACCCAAAGAAACCGAACAGAGGATTGTAAAGCCCGAAGAGAAAAATTTTACCGGATTTGTTTTTAATATCCATGCCAATATGGATCCAAAACATAGGGATAGATTGGCTTTTGTGAAAATAGTTTCCGGAACTTTT
>JAFDZJ010000173.1 GCA_018266965.1 Bacteroidota bacterium | reverse complement strand
TGGTTTGGGAATTTGTCCTATAAAGAATTGCAAATTCATTAAAATATCTTTGGTTGAAATGATGGTTTTCCCAAATAGAATTGGCTACAAAGTTGGCTTCATCGGCATCTGAAAAAGCTCGATAAATTTTTATTTTCTCGCCAACTTCATTATCACTAAACACATTTTTTGGAAATTGTTTAACATTTTTGGAAATGACTACATTGGCAGCATTCACAATATTTTGTGTCGAACGATAATTTTGTTCCAAAGAAACCGAAATAGCATCGGGATAATCTTTTTTAAAATTAAAAATATTCTGAATATTTGCTCCTCGAAAGGAATAGATGGATTGCGCATCATCTCCCACCACACAAATGTTTTCGAACTTTGATGCCAATGCTTTTACAATAAAATATTGAGAATGATTGGTATCCTGATACTCATCTACTAATATGTAACGAAATCTATCTTGGTATTTTGCCAACACTTCCGGAAAACGAGTTAGGAGTTCGTTGGTACGAAGTAATAAATCATCAAAATCCATTGCTCCGTTTCTGAAACAAGTCTCAACATATTTCTCATAAATTTGCCCTAAAAGTTTCATATTGGCTTTGTAGTCAGCTTCTATCAATTCGGGATTGTTGTTATAAGCTCTTACGGTTATCAAATTATTTTTATAAGAAGAAATTCTCGATTGTACTTTTTTGGGTTTGTAAAGATCAGAGTCTATATTCAGTTCTTTTAATACTTTTTTAATGACATTCAAAGAATCTTGAGAATCATAAATTGTAAAATCCGAAGGAAAGCCTAGCAAATGAGCTTCTGACCGAAGTAGCCTAGCAAATACAGAGTGAAAAGTACCCATCCAAAGGCTTTTAGCTTGGGAATCTCCTACTACTTTTGCAATTCTTTCTTTCATTTCTTTGGCGGCTTTGTTGGTAAAAGTAAGTGCCAAAATATTGAAAGGATCAACAAGATTGTTGATGAGGTGAGCAATTCGCATGGTAAGTACTCTGGTTTTCCCGGAACCAGCACCTGCCAATACCATGAGAGGTCCTTGGATAGTAGTTACTGCGGTGTATTGAGATTCGTTGAGTCCTTTTAAGTAATCCATGCTATTTAAAATTTAAAGAAATACAAAAATAAAGTTTTAAAAATTGATTTTGGTAATGGAAATGGAGAAGTTTTCAATATTTTTCACGAATAAGAAATAGACATCTCTTATTTGGTTAGATTCAATAGACATTTTCGGCTGGAATATTCCGAAAACCCCTTCATTGTTTTACAAAAAAAATCAAGGGAAAATTCCCCTTGATTTAGAATTAAAATATTTAATATTTTACAAAATTAATAATCGTAATTATTGCAAAATACTAATTTTGATTAGCGTCTTGTATCATTTTTTCGTTGGCGGTAATAGCAAATTCCACCCTTCTGTTTTGAGCTCTTCCAGAAGCAGTATCATTAGAAGCAATTGGACTGGAAGCACCCATTCCCATTGCATTCATTCTAGAAGCATCTATTCCTTTGGTAGTAAGATATGCTTTTACAGCATTGGCTCTTCTTTCGGATAATTTTTGGTTATAATCTACCTTACCAACATTGTCTGTATGACCATAGACATTGATATTGGTATCAGGATTATTCACTAGTACTTGTGCCAATTTATCCAAATTAGATTTTGCAGTTGGTGTAAGGTTGGAGGAGTCAAAATCAAAATTCACCATATTCTCGGATAATGTAATTTTGATACCTTCATTTACTCTTTCTACTTTTGCACCAGGAAGTGTTTCTTTTATTTCTTTGGCTTGTTTGTCCATTTTGTTACCGATACGGTTTCCGGCAACACCACCAATTATCCCACCTAGTACAGCTCCCAAAGGTGCATTTCCACCTCTACCGATATTGTTTCCCAATATTCCACCTAGTACAGCTCCTGCTGCAGCACCTATTGCAGTACCTCTTTGTTCTTTATTGGAATTTTGTACAGCTTCGCAACTTGTAAGTAATAATGAGCTAGATAAAAATAGTGCAGCTACATTTGTTTTATTAATAAGTTTCATCGTAATTATTTTTTTTAAATTTTATTTTGTACTTGTTTTTTGAAAATGATATACCACGGATACTATCTCTCCTTCAAAAGAAATATTTTGTTGCAAATCAAATTGTCTATCCGTTTGGTTGAGCATTTGCAATGAATATCCTTGTGTTACGGATTTTGCACTACTTCCGGCAATAAGTTTTTTGAATTTGAATTCATTACCTCCAACTACCTCAAATTTGATATTTTGGCTTACCGATGGACAATTTCCACCACCGTTTATCGTATAAGAACCAGTATAATTGTTCGGAACAAATTTCCATTGGCTTCCTACCCAACATTGAGCATCGCCAGACTCATCAAAAGGTTGAATTTTGAATTTTTTGGAATAATCCACACTGGAGATTACCCAATCACCTTTCATTCTTAAAAATTCTGCCCTATTATTTTGGGCGGTTTCTGCTTGTTTGGTTGCAGCACAAGATACAGAAACCAATGCAAGACCTACAAAGCTTGAAAATAATAACTTTTTCATTATAGTTGAGTTTTAATATTTTTTTTAGAATTAAAATTATTCAAAAAGAAATTTAATCTTTTTGGATAAGAGAAAATTTATATTTCAAAGTTAGTCAAAATTGTGCCATATTGTTAAATTTAATAAAAAAAATCCGAAAAAAATTCGGATTTTAATTTAACAATTTGATTTTCAAAAAATTATTTTTTAACTTTTCTTTTATTCATTTTTGGTGCAGATGCCTTTACAGGAGTGGTTGTATTATTATTTTTATAAAACTTATTATACGCATATTCAGCTGCTTTTTTCAAATCGATAACACCACCTGCTCTGGATATATTATCAAATTTCGCTGAAGCATCGGAAGATATATGTGCATCTACATTGGATTTGTTAGCCGTATTGACCAAACTTTCTATTACTTCCTCTGGTGTAAGTGTAGGCATATAAGCCAACAAAACAGCTGCAGCACCTGCAACTACTGGCGATGCCATAGAAGTTCCTTGTTCATATTTGTATTTTCCATCGATAACAGTGGAATATATTTTTTCTCCCGGAGCAAATACATCGACCATTTTTTTATTGTAATTGGAAAAACCAGCTCTCAAATTGTCCGATTTGTTTGTACTCGCACCAACAGTTATTACATTATTAACGAAAGGTTTTTCATCGGATTGTTTGTAGAAATTAGTTGGGAAATTGGCATTTGTTTCGATGTCTTGGTTGTCATTTCCAGCAGCATGAACAAGCAAAACTCCTTTGTCTTCCGCATATTGAAAAGCAGACCAAACTTGTTTTTTATCTGGCGAAAAAGATTTTCCAAAACTCATATTGATTACTTTTGCACCGTTATTCACAGCATATCTTATAGCATTGTCAACATCTTTATCTCTTTCATCTCCATTGGGAACGGTTCTTACAGACATTATTTTGGCAACTTTGGAAGCAATTCCATATTGCACTTCTTTACCTTGTGGATACCCTGCAATAATCCCGGCGACATGAGTCCCATGTAGTGCTTCCGGACCTTCGTAATGGTTGTTACCGTAATTTTTCTCATCAAGATTATCATAGTTGTCCCCAACAATTGAGCGAGGGTCAAAATCCAGGTCATATTGTTTGGCTTGTGGTGCAAAATAATCCAAAGCTTCTTTCATTTGGTCTTGTAAAAAAGCTTGTACTTCTTTTGGAGATTTACCTTTTACAGCTGGATCCTCGGAAATTTGCAAGAGCAATTGTTGTCCTATGGCTTGTTCTTGTGTTGTAGGTTGTATTGCATTAATATTTTCTTTGGTCAAATTTTTTCCATTCAGCATAGCAATTATGCTTGGGATTGCATCATTTATTCTTTTATATACTTCAAAATTCTGCTTGGCTTCTATGCTTTTTTTAGAAAAATCCAATTTGGCTTGCATATACATATCAAACTCTTCTGGCATTTTGGATTGGTTCGCTTTGTTGGATACAGAATTTTCACCTTCGAAGATTGGTTTGTATTTTCTAATAATTCTGGTAACTTCCAAATTGTCCACATCTACATCTCCATTTTTTCCACCTAGAAAATTCCAACCGTGTACATCATCGATATATCCATTGTTATCATCGTCTTTTCCGTTGTTTGGGATTTCGTTTGGATTGGTCCAGATATTATTTTTCAATCCCGGGTGATCGACTTCTACTCCACTATCCAATACAGCAACTATTACAGTTTTTGGTTTCAGACCTTTGGATTCTAAGAATTTATAAGCATTTTGGGTATTTATTCCATAAACTTTGGTGGTTGCCAAATCTTTGTGGTACCAAGTCATCAAATCTTTATCTATTTTGGTATCTACTTCCCCTGATTG
>JAFDZJ010000172.1 GCA_018266965.1 Bacteroidota bacterium | reverse complement strand
GTAATGAACCTGACGAATTACTGAAAACTTGTTGGCTTCATATTTTTTTCGGTGTTCTTCATTTAGTCCAGAAGAAGGTTTAAAAGAAACTAGTTTTATAGTTGCACCTTGCAAAACAAAACCCTCACGAAGTAAATTTAGAATGCCTCTGCGGTCACGGAGTTTTGAAAATTCGTTTGCTACCGCATCTATTGTATTTGTCGGAAATTGCTTTTCCAACTTTTGCCAAATTTCGGGTTGTGAGGTGGTGATGAATTGCTTTAGCAACTCGGTGTCCAACACATAATCCAAATCGAAATTTTGGCTTAGTCTTGAAGTATAAAGCCTACTTTCCTTTAGGTAGTCGTAAACCGTATCTTCAAAATGTATTTCGTTTATTCCACTCATGATAAAACTTCTTTTGTTTTGGGTTGCCAGTCTCTTACATCAATTTTTCCTGTTACGGCTTGGCTGATGATGGCAGTTCTATATTCTTGCATTAAGTCTATTTGCTTTTGATATTTCGATATTAGTGTATTGGTTTCATTTTTTTGCTCAATAATGTAAGCAGCTATTTCTCTTTGTTCTTCGAGAGTATCGGGCATTGGAAAAAACATTTTTGAAAAATCACCAATACCAATATTTGGCTGTCCTGTTTCTCTTTGCAAGAACAAGATTTGAGCAAAAGTGAATTCTGAACTTAAAACCCAAAACATAAAATCTTTGTCCAAAGTCTTTGTGTCTTTAGGCACAAACTTACCTACACGGTAGTTTTGTAACACTTCTTCCTCTAAATTTTCTACTCTAATAATTTTTCCGATTGTTCCGCCAGTTAACGCCATAAGAATATCACCGTTTTTGATGATTTTCTTTTTTAGGGTTATCAAAAATTTTTCATCTACCAAACTTGCTTCTGATAAATCTAAACTTCCATCAGCTTTTAGCTGTGTGATTTTAGCAACTTTTACGCCTTGTTCTTTAAAGTGATTGTCTCTAAACTGAAAGCCATGTAAAAGCTTTATTGCCGCATTGAATTTATACATTTCCCAGTTTACTGGAATTTCTGTGAACCAAGGTAAATCAGAAGTCTTGAAATCTTTATTTGATAAACCCTTTGTTAATGCAGTAAAAATCTTCTTTCTTAATTGCTCTTTTAATAAATCAATTTGCTTTTGACGGTTGGCAATAAACCCATCAATTAATTCTGTTTTGAAATCAAGATATTTTACAATTTGGATTTGTTCATCTTTCGAAACTTTTGGAATAAAAATATTATTCAAGTTCTGCATTGTTATTGCGGTAAAAGTTGAACCTGAGGCATACTTGTTTAATTCTTCTTTTGAAACAAGAAGAACATAATATAGAAATTTTCCTAAATTTTTCTTAGGTCTAATTGCACATAAACCTCTGCCTATCCCAAAAGTTTGATTAGATACGTTAATTTCTCCAACTGGTGCTCTAACGGATAATAGTAAATCTCCTTCAATTGCTGTTTTGTTTGGCGTTTCGCACCAGTTTTCAGGTATCGGATGTGTTTCTGTAAATTCAGCATTACCTTGTAAAAATGGCAGCCCTTTTTCGAAGTTAGTCACATCTTTTGAGTCGGGAGATTGACCCATAATCAATTTGTCTGTAAACTTGATTTTGATAATATCCCATTCAGATGGTATTTCTCTTATCCAGCCCTTTTCAGAAGCTTTGTATGATTTATACTGCCTCATGCTTCCTCTTTTATTTCTTCCAACAAAGTTTCTGTCTGCTCTTCCAGTTCTTCAATATCTTTCATTATTAAACTCAAATCACGAAGTGGTTTGTATTCATAGAAGTATTTTGTAAACGGTATTTCATAACCAATTTTATCTTTTTCTCTATCCATCCAAGCATCAGGAGCAAAAGGCAAAACCTCTGTTTCAAAATACTGGTCAATGTCTTGTTTCCAAGGTATGTTTTCACTGTCTCGTAAATCTGTATCAGCTAAAGGTTTTTCCTTCCATGTGTTTATTGCACCATTCTGTTTTGGCACTTCATAAGGTTTGGCAAATACTACTTCGGCTTCTTCGTCCTTTTCGCCTAATGTGTCTCTATACATTTTTATCAAGCCTTGATTTGGCCTTGCACCTAAAGCAGTTTCAAAATCAGCAAAGAACTTTTCATCACTCATTTCTCTTGCTTTGCCTTTAAAGCTTTCAACTGCTTTCAAAATTTTCTCTTGAATAGCTTTTCCTTTTTTGATGTCGGCTTCGGCTGCTGTTTTGTCTTTCTTTTTGCTTGTGGCAAATTCTTTAAACTTGCTATGCTCTTTTAGTGCTTCTATTTTTTCATCGGTAATTTCATAAGCCAAGCGAAGCGGTCTGTCAACAATTACTTTGGTATATTTAAAATCTTCAACTTCATAAATCTTGCTTACCTCAACTTTTTTCTTCTTCCCGTCTTCTTCCACTTCAATGCTGTAAGGTTTGTAAGCTTTGTAAATGGCAGTTATCAGGCTAATACCATCATCGCTTACTTCGTATTGCTTTTTGCCAAGGCTTTTAATTTTCTTTGTAAACTTTGGCTGTATAGAATTAATCAATTGAACTTTCCCTTTTCTATTTGCAGGTTTTTTATTGTTCAATATCCAGATGTAAGTTCCAATTCCAGTTCCATAAAACAAGTCCTTTGGCAAAGCAATAATTGCATCTAAGTAATCATTCGGGTCTGCCATTATCCATTCTCTAATTCCACTCCAGCCACTTCCTGCATCACCGTTAAATAATGGAGAACCGTTAAACACAATTCCAATAATGCTTCCTTGTGGGTTCATTTTGCTAATCATGTGTTGCAAAAACAAAAATGAGCCATCGTTTACGTCAGGTAAACCAGCACCAAATCTTCCGCTAAAACCTAACTCCGCTTCTTCTTTTACAAAATCTTCCATATTGCTCCACTTGTCGCCAAATGGCGGATTGGTAAGCATGTAGTTAAAAGTTTTGCCTTTTAATTGGTCTTTTGAAATGGTGTTGCCGTGTTTAATATTTTCAGCATCTTCTCCTTTCATTAAGATGTCGGACTTTGCAATTGCATAAGTCTGTTCGTTCATCTCTTGTCCAAAAGTGTAAACGGTTAAGTCTTTGTTTACGCTATCCAATAAATAGTCTTTTGCAGTTGTAAGCATACCACCAGTTCCGCAACATGGGTCGTAAATACTTACAATTTTTCCTTGCTTTTTTAATTCTGCCGTATCGTGTGCAAAAACAAGGTTAACCATTAACCTTACAATTTCTCTTGGTGTATAGTATTGTCCTGCTTTGTCGTTGCTGCTTTCTTTTGATTTACGAATAAGGATTTCAAAGATGGTTCCCATGTCATGGTTGCTTATACCAGTTGGGTTCGTCACTTTGTCGTAAGGATGTAAGTCGAGTTTTGTAAACTCAAATGTCACGATGTAGAGTAATTCTTTGCGGTAAAGTGTTTCGTAAATTGGCGATAATCCTTTTTCGGGTCCACCGCTAAAGTTCAACAGAATGTCTTTGATGTTATCGCTAAAACCGTCCAAATAGGCTTTGAAATTGTCGCCCATGTTGTCCTTGTCTTTCACCAAGCCGAGCAAAGTGTATGATGAAATATTATAAAAGTTTTGGCCAGATGCTTGTTTTAAAAGCCTGTCCAAAACATCGGGTGATGCGGTGTCTTTGTATTTTAAATAAGTTGCTTGAACTGCTTCATGTGTCTTTTCCAGCACACAGTCAATACGCCTTAAAAGCGTAAAAGGAAGAATAACATCTTCATAGTCCTTTTCTTTGTATTCGTCACGGATATGCTCTTTTATGCTCCAAATGAACTCTGATAATTCGTTATGTCTTTCCATTAAATTCTATTCAAATATTTTGTCTGTAAAGTTAGTTTTTTAAGCCTTGTTTCTGTCAAAAGTTGCCGTCAAAGTGTCAACCGTCTACTTGTCGGGTGGTGGGTGGGCTTTGGGTGCGGTTGGGCAAAATTAAATGTGCTGCAAAAGCGTTGGCTTGTGTGTCGGCTTGCAGCTCTTTTAATTTTACGAAGGGTTGGCATTTTGTCCACTGTTTTCTGTCGGTTTATGTTAGCACTGTCGGTCTGTTAGGGTTGCTT
>JAFDZJ010000171.1 GCA_018266965.1 Bacteroidota bacterium | reverse complement strand
TGGATAGTTTTATAATTTCCAATCAAATTTTGCTGTGCCATCATTCTATAGAAAGCTGTGAGTCCATCATACCAATCATGATTTCCTGGAACAGCAATTAGATAAGGCTTGTGCTTGTCATTCGATGGATACACCAATCGGATTGGGCCCTTCAACCTATCGTTATAATTTTTGTCGGAACCATCTGGATACACCAAATCCCCACCAATTACCAAGGCATCGCCAATTTCTAATTTTACTCCCAGATTAGGGCTAAATTTTTCTCTTGTCAGATGATAAAAAACAGTTGTAGTAGCATTAAACCCATCTCCGGTATCCGCTATGAAATCTAGCCAAAATTCATCTTTATTTTTTCTATTTTCGAATAACTCATTTTTTTTATCCAAACCAAAATTGGCTTGTACTTCTCTTTTATCGATAACAGAAAGTATATCGCTAGAAAGAGAAACCCTTCGGAAAGTATTCATCAATCCTTGAAAATCAAACCAATGTACAGGTAGTTGAGGAGTAAAATAAAAAGGATATTTCTGATGAAAATCTCTATAAATTTTAATTTGTTTAATGATTTTCAGGTTGAATAATTTATAGAATCTTTTCAAACCAAATATTTCTATAAGATGTGGAACAACGAACCTCAAACCAATAACGATAAGAATTATTGTAGGAATATTCATGTGATGTCGAGTTTAGTTTATTCAAAATTAGACAAATTAGGTTGATAAAAACAAAGGGTTTTAACTGTTTTTTTAGGTAAAAATTTTCTATTTACTAATGAGAAATTTATGGCTGAAAAAAAATCGTTTCTCAAAAGCATTCAAAACAACTATCTTTGCATTTATGGATTACCCTAGCAAAGTATTAGCAAAAGCAGTAGAAGAAATTGCCGGACTTCCCGGTATAGGCAAAAAATCTGCCTTACGATTGGCAATGCACCTACTGAAACAATCCGAAAGCCAAGCAATAGCATTGAGCGATGCTATAAAACAACTAGTTTTGGAGATAAAATATTGCAAAGAATGTAGAAATTTCTCCGACAATGACCTGTGCGAAATATGTGAAAACCCCAAAAGAAATCCAGAACTCCTTTGCATAGTAGAAGATGTCAGAGATGTGATGGCTATAGAAAATACTGGGAAATATACTGGAAAATATTTGGTATTGGGAGGAAAAATTTCGCCCATGGAAGGAATTGGCCCCAACCAATTGAATATGGTGGGTATAGAACAAAAAATATTAAAAGGCGAAGTTAAAGAACTTATTTTTGCCCTTTCTGCAACCATGGAAGGAGATACTACCGCCTATTTTATTTATAAAAAATTCAATCAATTCCCTGTGAATTTCTCGAGTATTGCTCGAGGAATTGCAGTTGGCGATGAGCTGGAATACGCCGATGAAATCTCACTAGGTAGATCCATCATATACCGATTGCCTTACAACGAAAAAAACTAATTTTAAAATTCAAAATCCGACCACTACACAATAAAATGTTGATTAACCTAAACCAAAATAAAAATTTAAAACTCTTCAAAACAATTTCCGAAGTAGCATTTCTGCACCAACAATCTGTATATATTGTAGGAGGCTATGTTAGAGATTTACTTATGGGACGAAATTCGACCACGGATATAGATTTTGTAACCGAACAAAGCGGAATATTGTTGGCAGAGAAAGTTGCACAATCCATCAATCCGAATATAAAGGTTTCTGTATTCAAAAATTATGGTACAGCAGCCTTCAAACACAACCACTTGGATTTGGAATTTGTAGGTGCTAGAAAAGAAAGTTATAGAGAAAATTCTAGAAATCCCTCCGTAGAATCCGGCACCTTGGAAGACGACCAAAAAAGAAGAGACTTTACCATTAATGCTATGGCAATTTCTCTGAATAAAGAAAATTTTGGAGAACTTATCGACCCTTTCCAAGGAAGAGAAGACCTGCAAAACAAGATACTGAAAACTCCTTTGGAAGCTACACAAACCTACTCCGATGACCCACTTCGGATGATGAGAGCTATAAGATTTGCAACGACATTGGATTTTACAATAGAAAAAAATTCCCTACAAGCCATTTCACAAGAAGCCAACAGAATACAAATTGTTTCGATAGAAAGGATAATGGTAGAATTCAATAAAATTATGCTTTCCGAAAGACCCTCCAAAGGATTAGCACTATTGGAAAAAACAGGACTTTTGAAATTAATAATTCCCGAACTTACGGACCTGAAAGGGATAGAAGAAATAGAAGGACAAAGACACAAAGACAATTTTTACCATACCTTGGAAGTAGTCGATAATATATCCAAACATACCGACAACCTTTGGTTGAGATGGGCAGCCTTGTTACACGATATTGGAAAAGCTCCCACCAAGAAATTTGTAGAAGGAACAGGTTGGACTTTCAGAGGACACGAATTTTTGGGTGGTAAAATGGTAAAAAAACTTTTTCAAAGATTAAAATTACCATTGGGTACAGATTTGAAATTTGTACAAAAAATGGTTACCCTCTCTTCCAGACCCATCGCACTAATCACAGATGACGCTTCCGATGCTGCCCTTAGAAGAATGCTTTTTGACGCAGGAGAAAACCTAGAAGACCTTTTTACCCTTTGCAAAGCAGACATTACTACAAAAAACGAAGCAAAGCAAAAGAAATTTATTACCAATTTCCAATATGTTGCAAAAAAAATAAAAGAGGTAGAAGAAAAAGACCAAATCAGAAATTTTCAACCACCAATTTCCGGTGAAGAAATCATGGTACTTTTCAACCTAAAACCCGGAAGAGAAATTGGCATCCTAAAAGAAAAAGTAAAAGAAGCTATCCTAGAAGGAATTATCGAAAACAACCACACACAGGCAAGAGATTTCGTAATGTTGGAAGCAGAAAAATTAGGACTGAAATCTGTGTGAGCTTTTCCACCAGCATCAAAAGTATTATAATGAAATAAAACCTTTGAGAAACAGATTAATTTTCAAAAAGGAAAAAATTATTTTTAAACTTTGTAAAAGAAATTGCACTTACTAGTTGAAGCTATCTTTTTAATGGTTTCCGAATAGTTGTGTATAAGTTTATATATTTTTATTAAATTTGATTTTTAGTTAAAAGAATTTAAAATAATAATAAAAACACAAAAAAATGAATTGTTTGGAATGTGGCGATCCAATTATAGGAAGGAGCGACAAAAAATTTTGTAATGATGCTTGTAGAAATTCTTACAACAATAAGCTCAATACTGATATTTCTAATATCATGAAAATAACGCACAGCAAATTGAAAAACAATTACAAAATACTTTCCAAATGTAATTTTATAGATGGAAAATACAAAACAACCCAAGCAAAACTAAAATCGTTGGGGTATAATTTTGAATATTTTACACAAGTAAAAATCTATAAAAATGGTGCTGAATACAGATTTGTATATGATATTGGATACAAATTATTGGAAGAAGACTGGGTACTATTAGTAAAAAACCAATAACTTACGAGCCGTTATTTTGATCGGATTTTGTCTTCCAAAATTTCTATCATATTATCTTTATAAAGACCTCCAATTGCTTTTTTGAAATTCTTTTTACTCATACCCAATTCCTCTTTAATTTCTTCGGGTGTAGATTTATCAGAAAGGTATAGAAGCCCGTAGTTTTCTGTTAGTTTGTCCAAAATTATTTTTCTAAACTCATCAATATTTTCAAATCCTTCTGGTTGTAGGGTAACATCTATTTTACCATCTTCTCGGATAGATTTTATATAGCCAACTTCCTCGGAAAGAGGATACAATTTTTTGAAAACATCCGATGAATAGACCAATCCCAAATATTTTTTGTTGATAACAACATTCCAACCAATTTCACTTTCTCCAGCTATTAACAAATCGACTTTTTCGCCTTTTTTCAGAGATAGGTTTTGGTATTGTGGATTTCTTTTATACTTATTTGTTCCAGTAATCAACCCAGTTTTTTCATCTATATATACATAGATTAAGTATCGTTTTCCCTCGAGCATTTTACCTTTTTGCTCCTTGTAAGGCACAAAAATATCCTTTATAATTCCCCAATCCAAAAAAGCTCCTGCAGGTAGATTTTGGATACATTTCATTACGGCAAACTCTCCAACTTGTGCCAAAGGAATTTCTGTGGTAGCTTTTAGTACACCATCATCTTGATATACAAATACTTCTACTGTAGAACCAATTTCCCAATCATCTTCTGCAAAAATTTTGGGTATAAAACAATTTTCGCTTTCAGAATTTTCCAAAATATATCCGGAAGTATTTTTTTCTTTGATGGTCAAATGTTGGAATTGTCCTATTTTCATTTGTTTAGTATTGATAATAATTAGAGGTTTTTAGTACTAATGGATTGCAAAGATACTCAGATTAATCGAACAAAAAAAAAGCGGTTAATACCGCTAAATTCTAATTTTTTATAAATTTTATTGATTTGTTTTCCTTTTTACCTTTTAATTCCAATAGATAAGTACCAAGATTAAGCATAGAAACATCAATAGTATTATCTACAATTTTAGCATCTTGAATTTTTCTACCTTCCATTGTTACGATTGAGGCAGAAATCCAATTGCTATCATTTGCTTTTATCTTGATGAAATCTTGTGCTGGATTAGGGTAAATGGTAAAATCCTCAATAAACTGAAAATCTTTTGTACCTAAAAACACAAATGATTGTGCAGTTGCATCGGAAGAATTCTGATTAATACTCAAAAGAGGAACACTTATATTCCCCTCACTATATGTAAGGACTGGGAATTTTGATGTAGAAGAATAATATTGATAAGTAGTACCCGTCATTGTCCCAATGGAAAACAGATAAGTAGTATCTGTTGATTGGTATAGATTAAAATTCTGAGTAACTTTTACTCTCAAAATATTGTTATAGGTTTTAGTTCCAACGATGAGTGTTCCACTAGCGTCAGCATTTATTGCAACTGGACCTTTTAACAAACCACTAGCGGTAGGAGAAGTAAATGAGCCTTTGGCTTGGTTACTAGCAGTATTTCCGAAAGCCAATGGATATTGCATAACCACGGCACTATTTACATTAAAATTGATAGTACCTGCACTTGTTACTGCTGCTAACAATTCTAATTTTGTTGATGATTGTTTGAAATAAGAAATATTTGCTCCATCTGTACTTTTTATGGTAGTACCCGGATAAGTAGAAATATCTGTTGCTGTTGGTGCAACATAATTAGTAGCAACAACAGGACCTCCAGTAACAGTAGAATTATTGTACGAAACACCCGAACCAGTAGGAGTATTATTAATAGTTCCTATTATCTGCTGATTATTGATAACATCATTAGCAACAGGGTCATTAACAGCCTTGGTAATTGTGGTTTGCGACAATACAATTTGAGAAACCAACATTGAAAATAATAATTTTGTTTTCATAATGATTTTTAATTTGTAAAAATACTAATTTTAATTGAAAAATGATAAGAAAAAATAATGATTAATGGAATAAAGATTTATATGAAAAGAAAAAAAACTGTCCAAAATATTTTGGACAGTTTTAATTTTATTTACAGTAAAAAATTACATGTGTATTGCTCTTTTCCCCGTTGCATCTAGTGCAGCTTCTTTCACTGCTTCCGCATAAGTAGGGTGTGCATGGGACATTCTGGTAAGATCTTCGGCACTTGCACGGAACTCCATAGCTACAACTCCTTCTGCGATAAGGTCGGCAGCTCTAGCACCAATAATATGAAAACCAAGTATCTCATCGGTTTTTTCGTCTGCTAGGATTTTTACAAAACCATCGGTATCTCCGGAAGCACGGCTTCTACCCAAAGCTCTCATTGGGAAATTCCCAACTTTGTAGGCTACACCTTCTGCTTTTAGTTGCTCTTCAGTTTTTCCAACACCTGCAACTTCCGGCCAAGTGTAAACAACTCCCGGAATCAAATTATAATTGATGTGCGGTTTTTGTCCTGCCAAGGTTTCTACTACAAAGACACCCTCTTCTTCAGCTTTGTGTGCCAACATTGCACCTTTTACTACATCTCCTATTGCATAGATAGTGGAAATATTGGTTTGCAAATGATCATTGGTTTTTACTCTACCTCTTTCGTCCAACTCTACTCCAACTTTTTCCAGACCAAGTCCGTCGGTATAAGGTTTTCTTCCTACGGAAACCAAACAATAATCTCCTTCGAAAACTACATCTTCTCCTTTTTTATTTTTAGCAGAAACTTTTACGGTATCTCCGTTTCTTTCCACTCCGGAAACTGCGGTAGAAAGTTCAAACTTCATACCTTGTTTTTTTAGAACTTTTTGAAGTTCTTTGGACAAAGCTCCATCCATTCCCGGGATAATCTTGTCCATATATTCTATCACGGTAACATTTGCACCTAATCTTTTATAAACTGAACCCAGCTCCAATCCGATAACTCCACCACCGATAACCAACAAATGTTTCGGAACTTCTTTTAGGTTAAGGGCTTCTGTGGAAGTAATAATTCTTTCCTTATCAATATTGATGAAAGGTAAAGACGAAGGTTTGGAGCCTGTTGCGATAATTGCATATTTTGTTTCTATCAATTCAGACGAACCATCTGTTTTGGTAACTTTTATAGAAGTTGCAGATTCAAAACTACCTACACCTTGTAGTACGGTAACTTTGTTTTTGTCCATAAGGAAAGCTATACCTTTGGTAGTTTGATCCACCACGGCATTTTTTCTTTCAATCATTTTTGGCAAATCTACTTTTGGCTCATTGATGATGATACCATAATCTGCAAATTCGTGTTGAGCTTTTTCGAAATGTTCGGAGCTATCCAATAATGCTTTGGAAGGGATACAACCAACATTAAGACAAGTCCCACCCATGGTAGGATATTTTTCTATAAGAGCTGTTTTGAAACCCAATTGTGCAGCACGAATGGCAGCAACATATCCACCAGGACCAGAACCAATAATAGTAACATCAAACTGTGACATTGTAATATTTTTTAATTAAAATTAATTTTTGCGAATTTAATAATTTTTTCTTTGTAATAACCGAGGAAACATAAGTTTACAACTCTTTGAAACTCAGATTATTATCTTTAAGGAATTGTTCAGCTTGTTCTTTGTATTTTCCAGAAACAAGTTTATCATGGATAGCTTCAAAAGCTGCCAATGTTTCGTTGATTTCGGAGTCTGTATGCGAAGCCGTTGGTATTAATCTCAACAAAATCATTCCTTTTGGAATTACAGGATAAACGACAACCGAAGTAAAGATACCAAAATTTTCTCTTAAATCTTTTACTAACAAAGTAGCTTCTACCGGAGAACCTTGCATCATAACAGGAGTAACACAAGTATTGGTATTCCCAAGATTGAACCCTCTTTGTAATAAACCTTGTTGTAATTTGTTTACATTTTCCCAAAGTTTGGCTTTTATTTCCGGACGGCTTCTCAAAAGCTCCAGTCTTTTCAGTCCTCCAATAACCATAGGCATGGTCAGTGATTTGGCAAAAATTTGAGACCTCATATTGAATTTTAAATACCTTACAATATCTTTATTTCCTGCAACAAAAGCTCCAAAACCTGCCATAGATTTGGCAAAAGTCGAGAAATAAACATCTATCTCGTCTTGGCAACCTTGCTCTTCTCCTGCACCTGCACCTGTTGCACCAAGAGTTCCGAAACCATGAGCATCATCTACCAATAATCGAAAATTGAATTTGGATTTCAATTCGCAGATTTCTTTTAATTTTCCTTGCAAACCTCTCATACCAAAAACCCCTTCGGTAATTACCAATATACCTCCACCATTTTCTTCGGCTACTTTTGTAGCTCTGGCAAGATTTTTTTCCAAACTTTCAATATTATTGTGTTTGAATGTGAAACTTTTTCCGACATGCAATCTTACTCCATCAACAATACAAGCGTGAGAATCAGAATCATATACTATAACATCATGCCTTGACACCAAAGCATCGATGATAGAAACCATTCCTTGGTAACCAAAATTAAGCAAATAAGCTGCATCTTTTTTTATAAAATCTGCCAATTCATTTTCCAATTGCAAGTGTTTGTCGGTTTCTCCTGACATTGCTCTTGCTCCCATTGGATAGAACATACCATATTCTGCAGCTGCTGCGGCATCGGTAGCAATTACTTCTGGGTGGTTACACAGACCCAAATAATCATTGGCACTCCAAAAGACAACTTCCTTTCCTTGGAATTTCATTCTAGGACCAATTGGACCCTCCAATCTTGGGAAAATAAAATATCCTTCTCCATAATCTGCAAATTGTCCCAATGGACCTGGATTTTGTTTTATTCTATCAAAAATATCTATCATTTTGTTATTTGTATTTATAAAAAGGTTAGTCAAAAAACATAAAACAGTCTTTCACTAGGGTAAAAGACTGATGATTAATTCATTATATAAAAAAAATGATTTTATTTAACATGGGCAGTATTCAAAACTTCGCTATTCTCAATTTCTTTACCATTAACAAATCCTTGCTCTTCCATCCATTTGTCGCTATATACTTTGGTAATATATCTGGAACCATGATCAGGGAAAATCAGTACCACTAGATCATCTTTTTTCAATGGATTTTCTTTGGAATATTGTCTTAATGCTTGTAGAACTGCACCAGTAGTATATCCACCCATAATTGCTTCTTTCAGTGCAATTTCTCTTGTGCAATACGCACTCATTTCATCATTTACCCTAACAAATTCATCTACTTGGTCAAATAATAATGCACCCGGAATAAGATTTTTCCCAAGTCCTTCAATTTGATAAGAATGGATTTCGTCTAAATTTATTTTACCGGTTTCGTGGTAAGTTTTTAGGATAGAACCATCGGCATCTACACCGATAACTTTGATATTAGGATTTTTTTCTTTCAAATATTTTGCAGTGCCAGAAAGTGTACCTCCGGTACCTGTACAAGCAATTATGTGGGTAATTTTTCCTTCGGTTTGTTCCCAAAGTTCAGGTCCTGTTGTAAGATAATGAGCTTCTATATTCAATTCATTAAAATACTGGTTGATATAGATGGAGTTTGGTGTTTCTGCAGCAATTCTTTTGGCTACTTCGTAATATGATCGAGGATCTTCTGCAGGTACAGATGCTGGACAAATATGTACTTCTGCTCCCAAAGCTTTTAGATAAGCGATTTTTTCTGCTTTTGTTTTATCACTAACAGAAAGAATACATTTGTATCCTTTTATTATGCTAACCATAGCTATTGAGAAACCTGTATTTCCAGAAGTAGTTTCTACAATGGTAGCACCTGGTTTCAAAAGTCCTTTTTTCTCGGCAACTTCTATTATATGCAGGGCAATTCTATCTTTGGTAGAATGACCGGGGTTGAAAGATTCTAACTTTGCATAAACTGTGGCAGGGATATTTTTGGTTACTTCATTTAGCTTTACCAAAGGGGTATTCCCTATCATTCCGAGAATGTTGTTGTAAACATTAGTCATTTCGTTGTCATTTTTCTCTAAAAAACTGTTTGCAAAAGTATAAAAAAATTTTTTTTAAACTTGTGATTTTAATCAATAAAATAAAAAGTTATTCGTTTATACTAAAAACTTATAGAAATAAGATTGTAAAAAAGCCATCAAAAATTAAACCAAAATTATTATTTTATAAAATTTATCATTTAATCGTTTAAAAATATTATTTTCGCAGAATTGTATAAAAATCAATATGAAAAATTGGACTTTTAAAAAATGGAACACCCTAACAGGCTGGGTTGTATTCTCGATTGCATTTGTAACTTATCTTTCTACTATGGAAAGAAGTTTCAGTTTTTGGGATTGTGGAGAGTACATTTCCTCGGCTGTAAAATTGCAAGTTACCCATGCACCAGGTGCGGCACTTTTCCAAATTGTGGGTGCCGTAGCAGCGATG
>JAFDZJ010000170.1 GCA_018266965.1 Bacteroidota bacterium | reverse complement strand
TGCAAGATTCAAAAGCCACGGCAGTGCAAGAGAAATTTTTGATTGGGACGAAATGTGCAACACGCTTTTACCCATCCCCCACATTGACAATCAACGGGAAATCGTAAAAGAATACAACACAATACAAAACCGCATAACCCTGAACCAACAACTCATACAAAAACTGGAAGAAACCGCTCAGGCGATTTATAGGGAGTGGTTTGTGGAGGGAATTGATAATAATTCTGAGAAAATAAGACTTAATGAGTTAGTTCAAACGCAATACGGTTATACTGAAACAGCTTCCACAGAAATAATTGGTCCTAAATTTTTGCGTATAACAGACATTACTCAAAATCAAATTGATTGGTCAAATGTGCCTTATTGTAAAATTTCAGAAAGTGAATTCCAAAAATACAGATTAAAACCGGGAGATATTGTTGTTGCAAGAACAGGCGCAACAGCAGGATATGGTAAAAGATTACACAAAAACTTCCCTGATTGTGTTTTTGCATCATTTCTTGTTCGACTAATCCCCAATGATTTAAAATGGAATTTGTACTTGGGTTTAATTGTGGATAGTCAAAATTACAGGGATTTCATTTTGTCAAATGCAGAAGGTTCTGCCCAACCACAGGCAAATGCAACACTTCTAACTTCTTTTGAAATTGACAAACCAGACGAATCTAAAATATTGGAATTTAATAGAATTGTTGAGCCAATTTTTGACTTGATTGAAAATTATCAATTAGAAAACCAAAAGCTAACGGAACTGAAAGCATTGTTGCTTTCAAAGTTGGCGACAGTGGAGTAAACCTAAAGAAATATGTTTATAAAAAGCATTCAAATAAAAAACTACAAGCTTTTCTCACCAAATGAATATTTTGAGATTAGCGACTTAAATATTCCAGACGGACAAAATAGCGGTTCGGGGTTGAATATTTTTGTTGGAGAGAATGGCTGTGGAAAATCAACATTATTGGATGCCTTTGCAATGCCTTATGTTTCATACAAAACTGATTCATTTTCTATCTCAGATATAAATGACCCTGAAAAGAAAGTTGAAATAAACATTTATACTAATGGCGATTACTCTTACAAAGGGACAATGCCAAAAGCTGAGTATAAAGGGAAAGGTTTTGCATTTAAAGGTGGAATACGTAGCAGAGGAAACAAAGAGTTTCTATCATCAATAGCAGTTACAGACCAACTCTATATTAAAGCAGATGGTCAAGCAATGCCAAAAGACAATACACCAGATTTAAGGCTATCAGTTAATAACCCCTGGAGTGGTTCAAGATTCAATGAAATAGAATACTTGATTCTTGATAAAAACAGAACATTCCAAACCCGAAAAGGAACATATAATGATACAAGATTTGATAGAATAATGGAGGATTTGAACTATCAATACATCCAAAAGGAAAACAACCCTACTGATTGTAACGATAGTTTGAAAGAGGTGAAGAATCTTGAAAACAAAGGTGTAATTGTTGGAATTGCAGAAGCAATTTCAAAGTTTAATGAAATTAGTGGAAACCAATTAAAACTAAAACTAATTGATAATTGGAAACCGTTTACAAACGCATTTTTCGGGACGGACAAAGAAAATTTGCAATCCATCCCTTTGAATCAACTTGGTTCCGGTTATGAGATGATATTTTCGCTGATTTACTCCTATTATTTATCAAAAAAGGGCAACAAAAAATTGATTGTTTTAATAGATGAACCTGAACTTCACCTTCATCCAAAATTACAATCAGATTTCATTGAACTACTTTTGGAATTTTCCAAAGACTCACAGATAATACTCACAACACATTCGCCATTGTTCATTAAACAAGCAATGAGCAATAACAATGTTAAAGTCAAGATTTTGACAAAAACAGAAAACTCGGTTGTTGTCGCTAATCCTGAGTTAGCAGTTTTGCCCTACGTATCAGCCAATGAAGTTAATTACGTTGCTTTCAAACTTGCTACTGAAGAATACCACAATGAGCTATTCGAAAGGCTTTTTGGGTTAAAAGCGACAAGTAACAACATTAAAGAATTTGACGTTTCCTTTTTCCAAATGGAAAAAAATGAACCTAAAAACTTTCCTTGGAAAGGTTACCCAAATGAAGTTTCAATTCATACTTTTTTAAGAAATCAAATTCATCATCAAGCAGATAATGGTAAAGCTGAATATGAACAACTCAAATTGTCTATTGAAAAAATGCGAGAATACTTAACTGAATTAAATGGATTGAACTAAATGAAATTCACCGAAGAAAAGTTAGAGAAAGCGTTTACAGAGTTGTTGGGGCAAGAAGGATTTCCCCACCACTTAGGCATTACGATTACTCGTAAGCCCGAAGAAGTATTGATTGAAGAAGATTTGCAAACCTTTTTATTAAGTCAATACGCAGGGCAAGGCATTACGGTAAACGAAATTAAATCTATCATTCTTCAACTCAAATCACTTTCATCTTCTGACCTTTACGAAAGCAACAAAACATTTTTGCAACTACTTTCTGACGGTTTTATCCTGAAACGGGAAGACCGAAACCAAAAAGACATTTACATACAGTTAATCAATTACGCTGGCTTAAATAAACACCGCCAACCAAAAGAAGACGAAGTAATTTCTATAGCAGCAGAACCCCAAGAACAATATCTGCCTGATAACAACATTTATAAGTTTGTTAACCAATTGGAAATTATTGGTTCAGAAAAACGTATACCAGACGGCATAGTATATATTAATGGTTTGCCATTGGTAGTATTTGAATTTAAATCTGCCATCCGTGAAGAAGCTACAATCTATGATGCTTACAAGCAGTTAACGGTTCGTTACCACAGAGACATTCCCGAACTTTTCAAATACAATGCTTTTTGTGTAATCAGTGATGGTGTAAACAACAAAGCAGGTTCATTCTTTGCTCCATATGAGTTTTTCTATGCCTGGAGGCGAGTAGCAGGACTTGCAAAAGAGGTTGACGGAATAGATTCAATGTTTACACTGATTCAGGGGATGTTTCAAAAAAACCGTTTGCGTGACATCATTCGCAACTTCATTTACATTCCTGATAGTTCAAAGAAAAACGAGAAAATAGTTTGTCGCTATCCGCAATACTATGCAGCACGGGCATTGTATGACCATATCAAGAAAGCCCAAAAGCCCGAAGGAAACGGAAAAGGCGGAACTTATTTTGGTGCCACAGGTTGCGGAAAAAGTTTTACAATGCTCTACCTCACAAGGTTGTTGATGAAAAGCGAATATTTTGAAAGTCCTACCATTGTATTGATAACTGACCGAACAGATTTGGACGACCAACTTTCAGGGCAATTTACCAATGCCAAAAATTTCATTGGCGACAATACAGTTGTAAGTGTTGAAAGCCGAGCCAATTTGAGAGAATTAATTCAAGGCAGACAAAGCGGAGGCGTTTTCTTAACTACGATTCACAAGTTCACAGAAGATACCGAATTACTCACAGACAGAACCAATGTTATTTGTATTTCAGACGAAGCACACCGTAGCCAAGTAAACCTTGACCAAAAAGTAAAAGTGACCGAAAAAGGCGTTACCAAAACCTATGGTTTCGCTAAATATTTACACGATTCCTTACCCAATGCCACCTTTGTAGGCTTTACAGGAACGCCAATAGATGCAACGCTTGATGTGTTCGGGAAAGTGGTTGATGCTTATACAATGACGGAATCGGTGAAAGATGAAATCACCGTGAGAATTGTGTATGAAGGTAGGGCAGCAAAAGTGTTGTTGAATAATTCCAAACTCAAAGAGATTGAAGAATACTATGCAAAGTGTGCCGAGATAGGTAGCAATGAAAATCAGATTGAGCAGAGTAAAAAAGAAATGGCACAGATGTATGCCATTATTGGCGACCCTGACCGTTTGAAAGCAGTTGCCGAAGATT
>JAFDZJ010000016.1 GCA_018266965.1 Bacteroidota bacterium | reverse complement strand
GTTTCAGCGAATTAGTTTTTGGCGAACTTCCAGACGAAACAGACATACTTAAAACATTAACGACAGTAGCCGACAGATTGAAACCAATAAAATGGGATATAAAACCATAGCCAACGCACAAAAACAAGCACATTTGCAAACCGCACAAAGCCGAAACACAAACCAAAGTTTGCAAAAGAGCTTGTTTTTTGCCACACTGAAAAGAACTTTATTTTTTCCTTCCCTTCGGTGTTTTAATTTTTTCCCGACCGCACACCCCACGACAGACAAGAAGTTGGACAAAATTTATTGCAGACCAAACAACGAGAAAGAACGTACTGTTGCTAACAGCGGCTTGGCAAGATTTTTCTGCCGCAGGCGCAACACAGAAAAACCTCGCCAAGCCGCAGCCCGTTAGCAGAAAGTTTAAAAAAAATATTGTACCATATGAAATTTTTTTTAACTTTGGATTAGTTTAAATTAAAATAAATCATTATTAAGATGAAAAGGAAACTACTAATTTTATTCGTATTTTGCTTGGGTATTTTTAATTTAGTAAATGCACAAGAGAAAAAAGACTACATTATCGAAGACGGAGTTAAGTATGCAAGAGTAAAAACTGTAAAAGAATTACGCTCTTTAGGTGTTACTGTTAATGGAGAGTCGGATTTAGAAGCAGCTTCTAAAAGAGGAAAACCAAAAAAAGGTTGTTCATCAGGAAAAGGTACTTGTAAAACATCTGTATCATCACTCGATGATGGGGGAGATTTCTGATTTGACTTTTGAAGAGCAAACAGATGCTGAAACAGGAAAAATAATTCCTGCATCAAATCATTTATTGCCATATTATAGTCCGGAACGAGACGAAGTGATTTTCAGATAACTAAAAAGGGAGAAATGCTCCCTTTTCAGTTTTGTACTTTTTAAATTCTTATAAATAATCATTTTGTTCGATAAAAATAATTATAATTCGCAGGTCGCTCCTATGGAGCTTTACTTTCTAATAAAATCTTTGTGCTATTAACAGTTTTGCTCCTATCGGAGCTATATTTGATTTCGGAGAGACCTACTGTTAATAGATAATAATTTAGCAGATAAAAACAAAGTTCCATAGGAGTAACCTATCCTTTTACCCCATAAACATAGAGTTCTTAGATTCATTTCTATTTTTAATCGGACAATAATGATAAGTAATATGAAAACAAAAAAAATTGTAATTCTAATTTTTATAATCGTGTCACAAAATTTATTCTGTCAAATTAATCAAAAGGTATATTACAAAGACTTACATAATAATTTTCCGGATTTAGACAGTATTATTTCAGAGCGTTTAAAAATAGAAAAAAATCAAAGTTATTTTGTAATTACATATCCGATGTGTGCTGCAATTACTTCTTGGGGTAATCAATTATATCACGCTTACAATTCTATCAAGAACAGAAATGAAAAAAAAATAATCATTCTTTCTAATCAGGGAGGAATAAGAAAAAAAGATATTAATATATTTTTAAAAAAAATCCTCAAAATTAGTGATGAAGAAATTAGTCAATTAACTCTAATCTGGGATGATGAACTTCACGATAAAATTCAAAACGAAAGAGACTTAATCAGACTTATATATATATTTAGAGGAAACATTTATTATGATGAAGCTCCGAAATTCAATGTATTAAATGAAAATATTTTACCAACAGAACAACTTAAAATTATCCAAAATCAAAAGATATTTTTAAAAATTCCCGATAGTCTTATTATAAAAAAGAATGATAAAATTTTTAATTACAAAAATGGACATCTTTTATTATTAAATGATATATCCAATAAAGTATATGACATTAATATTCTAGATGGAAAACTTAATTTATTTTTTGATATAAGAAAATATATTACACCTTTTGACTTATATAATGATAAAATCCTGAAAAATAAAAGTCTTGAAAAATATGAATTTGCAAAAAAAGCAGAAAAAGGATTGAAAAAAGAAAATAGGGAAACTCTACAAGTTTCAAAACTTTGGTATAATGATGGAATTTTATATGGAACATTCAGTCTTGAGATTATGGAAATTAGTAATAAGGAAGATAAATTTTTATCTGATGAAAGAAAAGAATTAATTCAAAAAAAAGGTAAACCAATTTTACAAGCTCATCAGTTTTTTTTTAAGTTTAATCTTGATAAAGAAAAACTTGAAACTTTTCTTATAGACATTCCTGATGGCAAAGAAGATATTTATGCAAATATTGACCTTGGATTTTTTGTGAAAAAAGACACTATATATTGTGGAGTAACGAGATATCCTCAACCAAAAAAACCGCAAAAACATATTGCAAAATATACTTTTGATACTAATCATTTAAGGTTTATAGAATATATGGAACCTTCCACAAAAGATGACGATTTTTTAGTTATAATAATGTTGCAGACCATTTCTTTTATTTTGATGATTCTATATTGTATTCCTTTTCGTGTTACGGAGATATTTTCCAAATAGGTAGAAATAAAAAAATATCCTCATTGTATGGAGATGGTTCAGAACCCTACAAAAAACAAACTTTTAAACAATATGGAGATGATATGATAGATGCTAAAATTAATTTTGACATCCACAGAATTCAACCTATTTTAAATTCTCAATATATTTTAGCTATATACAAATACAAAGACGAATATATTTTAGAACTTAAAAACAAATTTTTAAAAACTATAGATATTCTACCAATGAAAAATTTAGGCTTTTTTAATTCATATATTTCTGACCCGATGTTAGCAAATATATTAATTTTAGAAAATAAAATTTATACTCTTGATATCGAAAATGATGAAATAATATTAAACGAGTTTGAAATTGATGTAAAATAAAAACCTTCTGCTAACACCGTATTGCCAAAATGCGGGGTTTCGGGTTAGTTGAAATTTTTGTAATATTTTGCCACAAAAAACCGTTTTCTTTTTCAAAATTTTGTATTTTAGCAAAAGAAAAACGGTTTTTGTTCAGGTTTGTGAAAGTTGAAAAGGTAGTCTTTCAAAGCCCACACTTCGCAAATATGCCAACCGTTGTGTGTCAGCATAAGACAAACACCACACAGAAATAAAATCTAATAATATATTAATATGAAGACGAAATTTTTAACCCTGACTTTTTTTCTGTTTTCAATTGTTTCGTTTTCTCAAAATCAGACAAAACAAAAAACGATTTCTCAACAAAAACAAGTTTCTGAAAATGCCATTTACCAATTATTTCCAACTCAAAATTTTTGGACATTTATAAAATTAGACTCACGAAATGGCAAAATGTGGCAAGTGCATTTTACAGTTAAAGACGATAGTGAACGTACTGAAGTAGACTTAAATTCAACTGCACTTATAGATGAAGAAAAAGAAGTTAAAGGCAGATTTACGCTTTATCCTACTGAAAATATGTACAACTTTTTGTTACTTGACCAAATTGACGGATATGTATATCAAGTACAATGGTCAATGACAAAAGAAAACAGAGGTGTTATTCCAATTCATTAGATTTTTCGAATAATAATATCAATACAATTGTGATATGTTGACATATAATATCATTATTACGAACAACAAATCCATTGTTTCAAAGCGGGATCTGCTCTTAATTTGATTAAGCAACAAGAAAAATAATTTTTTGAAATATAAAAGTAAACCGCTTAAGAAATTGAGCGGTTTACTTGTGTTTAATAATCGAAACTGATAATTAAAAAAATCAT
>JAFDZJ010000169.1 GCA_018266965.1 Bacteroidota bacterium | reverse complement strand
GCCACATCGTTGCCAAGTCTTCTTTGTAATCTTGCATATACATCTGCGGGGATATATACTCCGGCGAGGTGTCCTATATGGACAGTGCCAGTGGCATAAGTCAAAGCTGCGGTTATTAATTTTCTTTTGGACATTTTTATCAAAATTTTTGCAAATATACTTCAAAAACTATGATTTTGGAAGTGTTTTACGGGTTTATCAGTACTGTTGTCTTGTAAAAGCAAACTATTTGTTTTTTTTTGGCTATAACCAGTATTCTTTTTAAAGAAAAAATTGCGATGATTATTCTTTCAATAATTTATAAATTTCTAAAAACGATTGTTTTGGTAGCATGATAGTTTTATCAAAATTATAATCTAACTATAAAATGTAAAAAAGGGTGTTTTTCCTCTTTTGTTGTAGAAATATGGTTTATACATTTGTATCATACTTTCTAATTTCTTCAAAACACAACAGATGAAAATATTAGCTAACAAATTTATGGTAGCTTTTATTTTATTAAATAAAAATGAAAAAGAAGAATGTTTGGTTTAATGGACTTTGTTTCAAATCCAATTATAAACGAGCCATATTTATAGGTTCAATACTAATATGATAGTAATCTAGGACTATGTAATTGGACTATTTCGAATGGACAATCAATATTAGATTCAAAAAAATAAAAAATAAGCCAGTTTATTTGTGAGAGCAATTATTTAAAATTAATTTTGCAACAATCTAAAAAAAAGTAAAATATGTCAACTTTCGTAGTGGTGGGACTCCAATATGGAGATGAAGGAAAAGGTAAAATAACCGATGTTTTGTCCGCAAAATCTGATTTCGTAGTTCGTTTTCAAGGAGGCGACAATGCTGGTCATACGGTGTATGTCGGAGAGGAAAAATTTGTATTACACTTGTTACCTTCGGGAGTGCTTCAATGCAAAGGTAAATGTATAATTGCCAATGGAGTCGTTGTGAATCCGAAATCTTTTATCAAAGAAATCAACCAGATAGAAAGCAAAGGTCTAAAAACAGACCATGTTTTCATTAGCAAAAGAGCACATGTTATCATGCCATATCATATCCTATTGGACACCTATAGAGAGGAGGAAAAAGGAGGTACAGAAATTGGAACAACTAAAAAAGGAATTGGTCCTTGCTATGAGGATAAAATCGCTAGAGTTGGTATCCGTATGGTAGATTTGCTAAACCCTGAAATATTAAGAGAAAAAATAGAGAAAAATCTTAAACTAAAAAATGCACTTTTCGAAAAATATTTTGAAAAAGAACCTTTGGATGTAGATGCTATCTATAATGAATTTGTTTCATTAGGACAACAATTGAAAGATAGAATCGTAGATACGGAAGTAGAATTGAATGATGCTATAAAAGCAGGAAAAAATATTTTGTTCGAAGGTGCACAAGCATTGATGTTGGATATTGACTTTGGTACCTATCCTTTCGTAACTTCTTCTTCTCCTTCTACAGGTGGGGTTTGTGCTGGTGCTGGTGTACCTCCAACTGCTCTCAAAAATTTGATAGGTGTATCCAAAGCCTACACAACTAGGGTAGGAAATGGTCCGTTTCCATCGGAATTGGATAATGAATTGGGAGAACAAATACGAAAAGTAGGGCACGAGTTTGGTGCAACTACCGGAAGACCTAGGAGAACTGGTTGGTTGGATTTGGTTTCTTTGAAACACGCTTGTATGATTAATGGTATTAATAATCTTGTTATTACCAAACTAGATGTGCTATCAGGTATCAAACCATTGAAAATTGTAACTCATTACAAGACTGAAGATGGGAAGTTGATAGATTATTTTACATCTTCCACAACAAAATTATACGATTACGAACCTATCTATCAGGAATTAGAAGGCTGGGACGAAGATATTACAAAAGCCAGAAGCTACGACGATTTACCAATAAATGCGAAAAAATATATAGAATTTATAGAAAAATATCTAGGTATCAATGTGTATTTGGTTTCAGTTGGCCCGGAAAGAACTCAAAATATCATACGAAAAGAATTGTTTTAATAGAAAACAATTTAATAAATTTAATAAAAAATAAAACAAGCAACTGAATATTGTTCGGTTGCTTGTTTTTGGTTTATGTTTATATACTCATTTCACCTTCCTTTTCAATTGAAAGAACTCCTGGAATTTTTTTTACAAAATCGATTTCTTCTTTGGAGCATTGTATTGTGAAAACTCCAATTTCCATCAATTCGTGTAGGATTTTAATTTTCAATTTTTGTAATTTACTTTTTACAATTTCTTCGAAAGATTGTTCTACTGATATTATCCAATTTTCTTTCATAATATTTATTATTTTAAATTATAACACTGGTGGTACAGGAGGTGTAGGTGGGATAGGAATAGGTCTTGGGATTGGCAACGGAAACCTAGGAGGAAATGGAGTTGGTGTCATTATTATTCTTCTTTTAGTTGGTGCTTGTACTAATCCTGTACCAACATCTCTTGTTGGCAAAGGTAGTGGTTTTGCAGTAGAAGTTAATTTATTCCATAAATTAATTCCTCTTAATCCAGTAGCTTCTGCCCAAAGTGCTGCAATACCTGCAACATGTGGAGTTGCCATACTTGTACCACTCATATTTGTATATTTTGTTGGTAATTTTGTAGATGAAAATACACCTACTCCTGGTCCAGCTATATCTACAGCTCCATAAGTGGGAAATAATCCACCATTAGAGAAATAAGCAATATTCATTGCTGAATCTACAGCACCAACAGCCATTATCGATGGACAATTTGCGGGATGTGAAACCGCAACAATACTACCAGGTCTGTTAGAGTCGTTTCCTGCTGCTGCAATTATTAGACTTCCCTGATTAATAGCCCTAACAGCTGCGTTTTCATATACTGCAGAATATCCTGCAACTGTATTTTTTGCTCCCAAAGACATACTGATAACTGCGCATCCATTAGCAACTGCCCAATTTATTCCAGCTAGGATACCACCATCTGCGCCACTTCCTGAATTACTAAGTACTTTACCAACATAAATTTGGGCGTTATATGCAATCCCATATCTTTCTATATTACCCGCAGGATTTAATGGGCCACAAGATGTACCGATACAATGTGTTCCGTGACCATGACCATCTTGTGCAGCTTGTCCTGTGATAAAACTTTGTTGTAATATTGTTCTTCCAGCAAAATCGGGATGGTTAAAATCAAACCCTGTATCCAAAACCGCTACTTTTATTCCATTGCCAGAATATGGATTATATTGCAATGCTAATTGTGGGACAACATTGGTGGCTTTTAATCCCCAAGTTGCACCTACCGAACTTATATCTATTGCTGCAACTTCTTCTTCATAACTAGATTGATCTGTACCTAGCATAGAATTTGCTAAATTATTAATAGCATCTCTGTAACCTTCAATATAACTAGAGGTATTATCATCTAATTTATTAAAGGCATGTACCACTCTTTCAGGTTCGATAATCATCCCACTTCCTCCTTCAGAAAGTGAACTTACCATCATATCCATTTTGGGTTTGTTATTTAAAATAACAATTCCTAATTTGTCCAAGACAATACCATCTGTTTTGTCTAAATCTTCGGAAGTGAAAAATTCATCTTTGAAGTCTGTCGATTTACTAATCTTAAATTCGCTAACTTCTTTCACTTGATTTTTGAAGTCTTCTGCTCCAACTCCTTCTGGTAGTAATACTAAATATCTACCAGTGAATTCTTTGTCTGTTTTTTTGTTTTCTTTTGCCATGATAAATGGTTTTTAGTTGTTAGTATAAAAAGCTATTTTTTATAGGTGTAAAATTATATCGTAAAACACTATCAACTATAAGTGAAAAGACTATTTTTAGTAAGTGGTTTTCCTGAAAAAGTGAAATTGCAAATAATATTATTTTTCAAAATCAAATTGTTTTGGCTCGAATTTTGAATTAATACCATAATTATTGATGTTTTATTGCTCAATAATTTTGTTAATTCTAGTTTAATTTAAAATATTGCAATTATGAAATTTCCATTTTTTACATCAGAAGAAAAACATTTCAACGAGGTTTTGTTCCAAGGAAGAAACAAATCTTATGGAGCTTATGTTATTAGAAACGAAGAAGCAATTACACTTAGAAATGCACTTTTATCAGGGTTGTCTTTGGTTGCAGTTGCGTCTGTTATACCTTTTATTTTTAATTTTTTTCAACCCAAGATAAGTAACATTGATAACGGTGAAGATATTTTTGTTTTTAAAAATATTCCTATAAAGGAAGAACGAGTATCAAGAGTTTTACCTCCTAAGACCAGCTTCCAGAACCCAGTAAAATCTAAAACATCAGAAATAGTTACTCCTAAAAAAGATATTACAAAGGAAGTAACAGTTCAAGATGTTTTGCCAACAACTACTACTTCCAATAATGCAACAGAAATTACAAATGTGGCAACAAATAATCTGACAGGGAACAGAGATGTTTTTGTGCCTCCAACATTGCCTACTCCGTTGCCACCAGCCAAAGTTGATGTAGAAGAAATATCAACAAAAGTTGATGTGGAAGCAGAATTTGTGGGAGGAATTAACCAATTTAGAAATCAATTTTCCAAAAAATTTGACGCTACTAATTTTGAAAACTCCGATGAAACACTACAAGCAATAGCTACTTTTGTAGTGGAAAAAGATGGAACAATGTCCACCATCAAAATAAAAGGTAAAAATGCAAAATTCAATCAAGAGTCAGAAAGGGTACTGAAAAATATTTTAGGAAAATGGACACCTGCAAAAATAGGTGGTAAATCTGTAAGGAGTTATTTTTCTTTTCCAATATCAATGTCTTTTGAATAATAAAGAAATGAGAATAATATAGCTGAACATCAATAATTATATATTTATCCACAAATAAAATCTTTTGTGGATAATTTTTTTTAATCACAAGTGGTTGATTATTAATTTGTTATTTTTTTTTGTAATTAATGCAAATCTCAATGGAAATAAAAAAATGTATTTTTGTTTTTTAAATAAAATTTATGGCGAAAATTATTGGTGTAGCTAATCAAAAAGGAGGGGTAGGAAAAACAACTACTGCAGTTAATCTTGCTGCAGCTCTTGGTGTATTAGAAAAAAAAGTACTACTGATTGATGCAGACCCACAAGCGAATGCTACTTCCGGTTTGGGAGTAGAAGAGGTGCAATATTCTACCTATAATATTTTGGAGAATAGTATTGAACCTATAAAATGTATTCAAAAGACAACATCGCCTAATGTTGATATCATACCTTCTCACATAGATTTGGTTGCTGCAGAAATAGAACTAGTGGACAAAGATAATCGTGAGTATATGATGAAAAACGCCTTGTCTGAAATAAAAGACGACTACGATTTTATAATCATAGATTGTGCCCCTAGTTTGGGTCTTATCACGGTAAATGCACTTACTGCTGCAGATGCTGTTGTTATCCCAATCCAATGCGAATATTTCGCTCTAGAAGGTTTGGGAAAACTCCTAAATACGATAAAAACAGTACAAAATATTCATAATGAAAACTTGGATATAGAAGGACTTTTGCTAACCATGTATGATCCTAGACTTAGACTTTCCAACCAAGTGGTAGAAGAAGTGAAATCTCATTTTCCGGAAATGGTTTTTGATACTATTATAAGCAGAAATGTAAGGCTAAGTGAAGCACCAAGTTTTGGAGAAAGCATACTCTCTTACGATGCCGAAAGCAAAGGTGCAGTACAATATTTGCAATTGGCGGAAGAAGTTCTTATGAAAAATGAACAATTAATAAAAAAATAAATATTTCGATAAAATTTGAACAGGCTATAAAATAGCACTGTAGCAAATAATTGTTAAAGAATTAATAATAATGAAAGATAAAAAAAGAGCCATGGGAAGAGGTTTAGGAGCTATATTGAGTTCGGAATCCAAAGTGGCAATCAATACTGCAAATGACGAAGGTGCCAAATCTTTGGTTAGCAACATTATGGAAATTGCCATAGAAGATATCTACCCAAATCCTAAACAGCCTAGAACCTATTTCGACGAAAAAGCACTCAATGATCTTTCACAGTCTATCAAAAATCTTGGAGTAATACAACCAATTACCTTAAGAAAAGACGGAGAAAAATTTGAAATTATTTCTGGAGAAAGAAGATATAGAGCCTCCAAATTGGCTGGTCTTACTAGTATTCCCGCCTATATCCGATTGGTAAACGACCAAGAATTGCTAGAAATGGCATTGGTAGAAAATATACAAAGAGAAGATCTAGATGCTATAGAAATAGCTCTTACCTACCAAAGATTGATAGATGAAATTGGTATGACTCAAGAAAATCTGAGTACCAGGGTTGGAAAAGAAAGAAGCACAATTACCAACTATCTACGACTGTTGAAACTAAATCCAAGCTTTCAGAACTCTGTAAGAAGTGGCGAAATTTCCGCTGGACATGGTAGAGCGATTTTGAGTTTGGAAGACGAGAGTTTGCAATTGCAACTTTTCGATACCATCATTAAAAACCAACTGAGTGTAAGACAAGCGGAACAAACAGCTCAAGGATTGAAAAATAGTAAAACCCCGACAGAGAAAAAAATAAAAGACTTGCCCAATCACTTGAAAAAAGCACAGAAAAATCTATCCGATACTTTGGAAGTCAATGTGGAAATAAAATCTTCTGGAAAAGGAAAAAAAGGTAAAATTATTCTCGATTTCAACTCCGAAGAAGAATTGGAAAATATTTTAGCTCATCTCAGATAAATGAAGATTATTGTTTCAACTTTTTTTGTTTTTATTTTCTCTTTTTCTTTTGGACAAATTCAAAAGAAAGACTCTTTGCAGACCAACTCATCATTAACAAAAGAAAAAAGAACTCAAATTGATACTTCTATAACCGAAAAAGATGTTTTAGATGAAATTCAACAAAAAAATTCAATAGCCAAAACAAAATACCTCAACCCAACCAGAGCAGGTCTGTATTCGGCAGTATTGCCAGGTTTGGGACAATATTATAACAAGAAATATTGGAAAATCCCAATTGTTTGGGGAGGTGTTGGGACAGGAGTTGGGATTGCTATGTGGAACCAAAAACAATATAACCGTTATAGAGAGGCTTTTGTAGCATCTGTTAATGGTTTGCCTCACGAGTTTTCCAACAATCCGGTCTATACCAAAGAAGTGTTAGGAAATATACAGGACAAAGCCAAGAGACAAAGAGATTATGCTATTGCAATAGCTGGTCTTATCTATATACTCAACATTGTAGATGCCGTTGTAGATGCTCATCTCTACGAGGGAAGACATGATCCGGATTTGGTTTTGAAACCAGCAGTAATCTACGACGAATATGGTAATCAATCCATGAAAACAGGACTTAGTTTAAGTTATAATTTTTAAATTTACAAAAAAATAAAACTCATGAAAATCGCATTGGTAGGTTATGGTAAAATGGGCATGATAATAGATGAAATTGCAACTCAAAGAGGACACGAAATTACCGCCCGATTAAAAGAAACACCCAATTTGGAAAACCTAAACCAACCAGATGTGGTAATAGAGTTTTCTCAACCAGAGGTAGCTTTTGAAAATATAAAATTCTGCTTGGAAAACAAAATACCCGTAGTCTGTGGTACAACTGGGTGGTTGGAGAAAAAACCTTTGATAGAAAAAATAGCTCTGGATAATAAAACTGCATTTTTGTATGGGTCAAATTTTAGTTTGGGTGTAAATTTATTTTTTGCACTTAATGAAAAATTGGCAAACCTCATGAAAAATTTTTCAGAGTATTCTGTACAATTGGAAGAAATACATCATATTCACAAAAAAGATGCACCTAGTGGTACGGCAATTTCCATGGCAGAAGGTATTATAAAAAACAATCCCAAATTTCAATCTTGGAAATTGGATCAAACCGAAGGTAACCAACTTGGGATAGTTGCCATACGAGAAGATGAAGTACCCGGAACTCATACAGTTTCTTATCAATCTTCGGTGGACGAAATCAACATCAATCATATTGCTTACAACAGAAATGGTTTTGCACTTGGAGCAGTAATAGCAGCAGAATGGATTGTTGGCAAACAAGGTGTTTTTGGTATGAATGATGTCCTTGGTCTATAACTTTTGTAACAAAATCATAATAAAAAGTACTAACTATATAATATTAAAAAATACAATATGAATTATTTTGTTATCTATACATTGTATGTAATTATCCTTTCGGTATTGATGGGACTAACTTCGTGGAAGTTTTTCAAAAAAATGGGACACAACCCTATTTTGGCATTTGTACCTTTCTACAATTATTTCATCATACAAAAAGAAACCAATCATCCGAAATGGTGGGTTGCAATGGCATACTTGCCAATAGTTGGACCAATTATGATGTCTGTTTTTCATTTGTATTTAATGGATAAATTTGGGAAAAACTCATTTGTTGATAAACTTTTGACTGTGATTTTGCCATTTTTATTTATGGGCTATATACAATACACCAAACAAATTGAAATAAAAAAATCCGAAGATGAATTTTTACTCCCAGGAGAAGAAAAGGAAAAGAAAAAAGAGTCATTCATCGGTTCTATAACTTTTGCAGTTGTATTTGCAACAATCATTCATACATTTGTAACACAGCCTTTTGGTATCCCAACGGGTTCCATGGAAAGAACTTTGTTAGTTGGAGATTTTCTTTTTGTTAATAAATGGAGCTATGGTTACAGAATGCCAATGAGACCACTAGCAATTCCATTTCTACAAGGAACTATAAAAGATACAGGAGAAAAAGGAAATCCAAAAGACGACCCCAAATCTTATGTTGATGCGGTAAAATTACCCTATTCCAGAATTGCACAATTTTCTACTCCCCAAAGAAATGATATTGTAGTTTTCAACTATCCTCAAGACTCTGTACATACAGCTATCGACAGAAAAGACCCGTATGTAAAAAGATGTGTCGCTATTGCAGGAGATGAAATTCAATTAAAAGATGGAAGACTTTTTGTGAATGGAAAACCAGAACAAAGAATGGGTGATCAAGAAATTCAACACGCCTATTTTGTTGAAACTGCCGAACAATTGAATGTTGCAGAACTGTACAATAAATATGGATTTCTTCCATTGGTAGAAAACCAAACCGATCATGGCTTTGTCTATCGTTTCCAAG
>JAFDZJ010000168.1 GCA_018266965.1 Bacteroidota bacterium | reverse complement strand
TGTAAACAGGCCTTTATCAAAAGCCCAAAACTTCAAAATAAGCCACTGTAATTTTTTATTTTTTTTGCAGCACTAAAAAAATCAGCTTATCATAAAACGCAGCAAATACATCTAGTTTTTGCCCAACTTATTTTTTTATGCAGTTGTGCAACGGTTACCCATGTTGTGTGCTCGTGCTCGTCATTTGAACCGTACGAATTCGTCAGCGTACCTTCTGATATATTTTTCCAACAATTCCATTGTTTTGTCCCTTCTGTTTAGATAGGCGTTGTCAAAAGAGGAAAACAACTCCTCAATGTATTGCCATTTACCTCTCTTGTATTTTCTTTGAAGTTTCTTGGCTTTTGAAACGTAAATGTCATTTACATTCTTTAGTAAACTGAGCATTGCAGTGTCGTTTAGAACTGTCAACCCTTTAATAATTTCGGGATAATATCTTTTATAGTTATAGTAGAAGTTTGCGAAACCCGAACCTCCCGTAACTGCTCTGTCTAGTTCCCAAGTGTAAAAAAGAACCTTTTGTTTGCTTGACAAGTTTTGAATAAATGCAGGTCTTTCCGCAAAAGCAGTATAAGAAAGTGTGTCGTTAATTGGTTGAAAGATTTCCCAAGTGAAATCTTCACCCTTTAAAGTATCAAATTGCTTCCTGTCAATGGGCGATAAAAAGATAGTGTCAGTTCTAGGTGGTTGTCCAAAGCTATCGTTGTCAATGACAAGGCCATTAAATAATGTCAAAAAAGTTATGTATCTGATTAATTTTTTCACAGCAGAGTCTTCATTTGCATGGCACACAACGTCCAGGGCTTGCTGCTGTGCTGGGATTTGAAACTCGTCTGCCCAACCACTGAAGCCCAATAGAAGTTTTATTTATAAATATACCGAGAAATATTATTAGATGATGGTCTGTCCATAACCGCTGCTGAATAGAGAACAAATGTTGAGGATTTGTTCGTCCGCCAGCATAGCAGCAAACCCCATGTTGTGTGCCGTCTAAGATAGGTAACGTTGAAATTTTTCACCATATTTAGTTTCTATCCTAAATTCAATGAATCCATCTTGATAATCACTCTCAAGTCGAAGGGATTGTTCTCTGATAAGATTAATAGTAAAGTTATTTCTAAGTGATGAGTTTTTTGATTCGATTTTTTCAAATTCACAATTTTCTAAAACTTTGATTGAAGCTTTATTATCTGTATTTACTTCCGCACTCATAGTGAATGCAAATGAATGTTCTTCCATAAAACCAATTAATTCCGTTAATGCTTCTGTTGCTATTCCCTGATTTCGAAATTTTTTTTCAACGATATATTCCACAAAAACTCCTCCGTTATAACTTGAATCTGAATTATAGATTCTTAAATAACCATATCGTTCAGTATAGTCTTTATTATTTATCGAATACCATTTATTAAGATTCTGTCTGAAATATTTATGCAGTAATCGATCTTCAATTTCAGAGTCATTTTTTTTGTAAAATTTTTCGATTTCATCTTGAGGGTTTGACCACATCTCTGTAATTAAAAGTCTCTCGGTTTCAAATGAGGGAGGATTATATTGCCTGTGTAAACCAAACTGAATAAATTCTAAGTCAGAAATATCTTCATAAACTCTAACTTTTTTTAACTGAGGTAGGCTGAACTGTTCAATAAAGATTAGTCTCATGCTTAAGTTGAAAAATATTTTTTCTGGTATATAAAGCAAGAAGTCTTCAAAATGTCGTAATGCAGCAGGATTATTTACATTGATAATCCAAGGCTTAAATATAAAAGAACGAGTCATTCCTGCTTTACCTATACCAAACAACTCAAACTTTATGTGAATGCTATCAGGTACATCATGCTCTCGGATAAAGGGATTTAAAGTAAATAGAAAAGGATCTAAGTCGAAATATTTTACAGGTAAAAATATCTGGATAAAAAAGTAGTTGTCTCCCGAATCTCTGTCATGTTCAATGCCACTACCTGTTTCAGGGGTGGTAAAATTAAAATACTCATTGTATTCGTCTAAATGTAATAATTTAACCTTCATAGTACTGTAGGGTTATGGCACACAACGTTTTGGGTATTGCCGCAGTGGGGGATTTTTAGCACAAATGTTCAATAGAAGCAATGCCGTTTGTTTACGCACAAAAGTTTCATAGAAGCACGTCAGCCCCCATTGCGGCAATACCTTGTTGGCGGTATGTGCTTTTTCGTCCGTGTCGTTTGGTCTGCAATCAATTTTGTCCATTGTCTTGTCAGTCGTGGGTTGTGTGGTCGGGAAAAAATTAAAACACCGAAGGGCAGGGAAAAAAATAAAGTTCTTTTCAGTGTGGCGAAAAGCAAGCTCTTTTGCAAACTTTGGTCTGCGTGTCGACTTTGTGCGGTTTGCAAATGTGCTTGCTTTTGTGCGTAGGACTCTCATTCTAAAATATATCTTCTTCTTTCTCTCGTTTTGTCTGAACAACTTTTGTTTCTGTTTCTTGTTCGTTTACTTCTAATTTTTCTGTATTTCTTTCTGAACTTGCTGGTCTTGCTCTTGTTGTTGCCCAATCACGAAGTCCGTCAATTTTTCGTTTCATTGTTTGTGCAAGTGGAACAATTTGTTCAATCGCTTTTTCCAAATGCCTGATTGAGATTTGCGATTTTTCAACATCTTCCACATAAGAAAGAAACATTGCTTCTTTTACGGCTTCTTCAATTTCTGCACCATTAAAGTATTTAGACAATTCCGCCAATCGGTTATAGTCGGAAATGTTGCTTTGACTATGTTTGTTTAAGTGAATTTGAAAAATGTTTTTTCGTTCTTCTTGTGTGGGTAAATCCACAAAAAAGATTTCGTCAAATCTACCTTTACGAAGTAATTCGGGTGGTAAATCGCTTATGTTGTTGGCTGTCGCTACAACAAATACAGGTTTTGTTTTTTCTTGCATCCAAGTCAAAATAGTAGAGAAAACTCGTGAATTAGTTCCTCCGTCTTTTTCGCCACCACCTAAACTTAGTCCTTTTTCAATTTCATCTATCCACAAAACACAAGGAGCTACGGCTTCCGCTGTTGCAATGGCAAGTCGGATATTGTTTTCACTACTTCCAACTTCTGCTTGAAAAACTTTTCCAATGTCAAGACGTAAAAGAGGTTGTTTCCATTCAGTTGCCACACATTTAGCTGTCAAACTTTTTCCGCAACCCGGAACACCCAAAAGCAAAATTCCTTTTGGCTCTTTTAACCCGAAGTTTTTCGCTTTACGTTCAAACGCTTTACTTCTTTGTTTCAGCCAAAGTTTCAAATTGTTCAAACCACCAACGCTTTTTTCAAGTTCTTCGTTTACTTGGTAATAATCAAGAATCCCGCTTTTCTTAATGATTTGTTCTTTCTCATTGGAAATAATTCGTGTTGCTTCTTTGCTGTTCAATCCAACTTTTTCTTTTGCTAATCGGAAAGCTAAATCCGCTTCCATATCGGTCATTCCCAAAGCGGAATCAATGAGGTATTTTTCAAGGTCTGGATTTACTTCTGCTTTATCTTTTACCACGTCTAAACGAAGTTTCAAATCCTCTCTATCAGGTAATGGAACATTGACAATCGTAACGTATTTTTCCAACTCGTCAGGAAGTTTCAAAAATGGCGACATTAAAATTAAATGCTTGTCGTATGCTTTTAGAATGTTCGTTAGCTTTCTTAAATAAACGATTACTTTTTCATCTCTGAAATACTTATGAAAATCCTCTACAAGAAAAATTTCCTTATTTGGGTTTGATGAGCTTTCGGTATCTCGTTTGATAAATTCAAGTAATTCCTGATAGCCTTTTGTTTCACCGTGAGCATTGTGTTTTTCAACTTTTTCAAGTCGGTTACTTTGAGTTTTATGATGAGATTGAAGTCCGTCAACATTGTCCCAAGTATGAAATGAATAATCTAACTCAAAAGCTATTCTGCGAAGTTTCTGCATAGCTCGTCCATACTCCGAAGTTGCAAGATAAAGCAAAGGATAATTTGCTTTAAGCATATCTCTGATGTCATCAAATGTTTTGTCCATATCGTTAGTTTTTTGCTCTGATTTTATTGTTTACCGTGCAGAATGATTTTGTCTTGTATCGTTCAGGCACTTCTTTTCTTTTTATTTCGATTCCTTCTCTTCGGCTTGTTCCAAATGCAGAATCCAATTTTAGCATTGCTTCATCAGCAAGTTTGTGAATATCTTCGGGAATGTAGTTTGAATCTGTTACAACTGTTCCGTCACTTAAAATCGTGAACTGGATTTCGGTTCTTTTTTCGTCCTCATTTTCAATTTTGGAATAACCGACCATATAAAACCTGTCAACTTCTTCGTTGGAGGCAACAAAGTCATAATCTCTTTTGAAAGTAAATCCAACGCTTTCAAATTCTTTCAGAATCGTTTCTTTGGCGTAAACTACATTCAACTTAAAGAACGTTCCTTGTAACTCCAAAACAAACTCTTTTGCATTTTTCATATAGTAACTGTTGTATGTAACCGTGTCGCCTTTTACTTTTAGTAAATACTCGCCTCGCAAATCTTCCTTTTGATTTGCATTAAGGACAATCAGTTCGTTTTTGCGGATTTCGTATCTCCAACCCAACTCATTGCAGGCTTTTATTAAAACTTCCTGATTCATCACCTGCGGATTTTTCAGGAATTTGGAAGATTCAAAACAAGACATATAATCAATTCTTTAAGTTTATAAATGTAGCAACAAAATTATCATAGCTCATTACAGACATTTCAACGGTTTTCGCTTTTTCCTGTAACCCGTTATCATCGGTTATCAAAATTCCGCTTCTGTCCTTATACATTAAAGCCGTTGAAAGAATGATGTTATCAGGTGATTTCTTATTAAAATCAACAGGTAACAATTTCATATTTGCCTTTGCCAGATAAACGTTTTTGCCTTTTGAAATTGCTTTTATGCTTTTTACTGCAATATCTTTCAACTGCGGGTTTGTTTTGAATTTATCAAGTTCATCAATCACTTTTGCGGCAATAATAATTTTATGCTTTGGCTGAACTTTGGATATTATTTCAGGGTCTTTAAAGAAGACATTTGTATCAATAACAAAAGAATAAATTCGTTTCGCTTCTTCAAACTCTGCTTTTCGACTTCTGATAGCCTGATTTATCTTTTCACTTTTTGCAAAAACTTCCGATGTGTCGTAAATAATTTCCGTTTTAATGGATTCAAATTCTTTCCTAAGATTATCCAATTCGTTTTCTGTTTCAATTTTCCCGAACTGTAATTCTATTTCATCAAATTGCAAATTCAATTTTTCCTCCAATTTGACAACACGTTGTTCTTTGAAAACTTTAATAAGGTCTAATGTTTCATTAACTGTTTCATTTCCCTTAAATGGCGTAAGTTTAAGTTCAAAAAACTCTAATTCTTCCAACTGTTCTTTGGTTACAGTTTGCTGAATATCTTCATTGATAATTGTTTTTACTTCATTGCAAAGCCTAATCGCATATTTATCAGAAAACCCTTCAATAAAGAGTTGTTTTGTTTTCTCTGCTTTTGAATCCCAATTTTTCCGTTGCAAAAAGCCTTTTTTAAATCTGTTTATTGTTCCGCTTATTGTTTCAAAATAGTGTGGCTCGCTTTCTGTTTTTGAAATAAGGAAAAGTGAATTCACTTTTAGTTGTATTACATACAAATTCACAACTTCATTAGCAATATTTTCAAGTTGGTTAAATGATTGTTCAATTTCTTCATCAAGGTTATTAGGAAAAATGAAAAAGAACCTTGAATCAGTATTTTCTGTTTGCTGAACAATCTTACTTAATGATTGATAAATATTCTTTGTTACTAACGGTAAGCATAAAAAAAATTCAATTTCTTCTTTTGGATTAAACACTTCATTGAAATATGAAAGAAACAACTGTTCATCAACAAATTCCGCTTTGAGCAAATTTGATTTTTCTGCAATTACAGTTGAATTCATATCATATTCTGAAAGTTGATTTGAATAATCCGTTGAAAAATCATTAGTGTTTACTGCCGTTTGGATATTTGCTAATTCTGAAAGCAACGATTGTTTCACTTTGTCATTTGCATTTATCCATTGGTCAAATGATTTGTGTATGTTTTTATTTGCTGTATCATAACAGTAATATTGATATGAATTTTCTATTACGTTAAACGTAATAGCAATAGGAAACTCAATAAATAAGTTTTTCTGTTGCTGCAATACCGCATCAGTAAATGAGTATTGCCTTTCAGAGTTGTAGATTTCAGGAATTTGAACTGCTGCAATTTCTTTTAATGTTGAATCATCAGCCAAATCAATAGCAAACTGTTTTCCTGATAATTTTCCGTCAACAAACTCGAAAACCTGCTTGGCTTGTTTGTGATTTCCTGTTGTGTGGTCAAAGAAAATAGTAAATGGTTTGTTTTCTGTTATTCTAAATTTACTTTTTTTTTCTGCGTATTCTCTGCCTGTTGTCGTTAATCTGCAACTTGAAAAGTTGATGTCTCCTCCGTCAATCATTCTTCCAAATTCAGAAGATGAAAGTGATTGAAGTGCTTCCGTCAGGATTTCTTTTTCGGCTAAGTCAAGGATTTTGTTAGGATTTACATTCATTCCTAAAATATCTCCGATTTCTTCAAGACTTAAAGAATTTTCAACTTTAAGTAATTTGCAAATCACTTTGTCAAAAGGATTGAAAGGAATTGCTTCGGTGCAAGTCGCTGTATATTGTGCTTTCGTATAATGAAACGCAAAAAGAATATGACCAAGATAAATCTCGGAAACATTCATTTTTTGCGAAATGCACTTGTAAATTTCTATGTCAATATCCTTGATCATTTATGCTTACTTAAAGTTTTGTAATCTTCAATTATCCAACCTTCTTTACGAATTATGTCAATTGCATTTTTATAAATAGCGTTTCCATTTTTGTCTTTGTAGTTCTCAAAGAATTTGAGATTACCAACAACAATTAAAAGTCGTCTTGCTCTTGAAAGTGCTACATTTAACCGTTCAGGGGCTTTTGCAAATCCTATGTCAGAATTTTTCTCAACCAAACCGCCTTTAATCAGTTTATCGCTTCTTACAGTTGAAACAATAATGATATTTCTTTCCATTCCTTGAAATTTATCAACTGTTTTCAAACGAATAGGCAAGTTCAAATCTTTTTGTGCGTATCGTCTTACTTCTTGTAATTTCTTAACCTGATGTCCATAGAAACTGATAATTCCAATTTCTTGTTCCTGCAAGCGTTTATCCTCATTTTTAATTTTTTCCCAATGATTAAAATAGTCTTCAAAACCTCTTGAATTTTTCAGGTATTGCAAAACGCTTTTTACAGCTTCAACTTCTTTTTCGTTTACTCTTGATGTTCCGCTTTGTTCTTCGGGTTCATTTACGTTTATCCAAATAGTATGAATATCGGGCTTGATAAAATTTTCATTCCAAAGTCCGTGATGTCTTGAAAATGGATTGCTTAAATCTTCGGTGTCTGCATAATCAATCAACTCTTGTGCAGGTTCAAGTCCTTCATCTGTTTCGCCTGTATAAAATTGTTTGATTACATTGTTGATTTTTGGGTGCATACGGTATTGAATATTCAACCGTGCAGCGATTGACTTGGGAACTTTCGGGTTCATTATCAGGCGTTCAAACTGACTGGTTTCAACAAACTCCCTGTCAATTTCCTCTGCAAGTTTTATCGCTTTTTCGTCTTTCAATTCGGACAATGCTTCCTTAAATTCTTTTTCATTGAGCATTGGCGGTAATTGCTTGTGGTCGCCAATTACTATGGATTTTTTACCAAAGCAAAGCGGTAAAAGCATTTCAGGTGGTGTGGCTTTACTTGCTTCGTCCATTATTACTGAATCAAACTCAACAGGAATCCAAGTCCAACGTTTTGTTGGGTCATCAATGAAATCAGCCTTTTTATTGTAAATAAACTGATAGCTTTTCATAAATGACGGACTTCCTGCTGAACTACAAGTGCTTCCTACCACATTGGCATATTTGAAATACTTGTCTTTGAAAAGTTGTTTTACACTTGTTTCCGATTGCGTCAGTTCAATCGCCCAATCTTTGAGAGCCGAAGCATATTTCGGATTTATTTCTTTGTGCGATTTTTCAGCAATACGATTCATCCAAATTTGAACAGCATTGTTGTATGGATTATCAGGAGCAATTTCTTCTTCGTCTTCATTTTCTTCCAAAGAATCTTCCTCGTATTCAACAGGAACAAACTTTTCGTCAATCCATTTCATTATTCTGTTGAAGGAATACTTTTTGCCTTCTTCTTCAAATTTGGTGTCTTTGCCGAAACGCAACGGTTTAACCAAAGTGTGTTCTTTGTTCAGAAGTTTTTCAAGTGCATTGTCAACCGCCAAATTTGTTTCGGAAGTAAGCAACACTTTGTGTTCCTGATTTTGACTAATTAGTTGCCAAATCAATTCTGCAATTACAGTTGTTTTGCCCGTTCCGGGCGGACCTTGTAACAAACATAAATCTCTTGCGTGTAATGCAGACAGAATTGCTTTCCGTTGCGAATCGTTTAGTTTTAAAAGTTCGTTTCGTTTAACTCTGTTCCATTCTTCACTGTCAGGTAAAATGTCTTTAAAAACTTCTTCGGCTTTACTTGAATCAAAAATGAACTGACCTAATTTTTCGTTGATAGCTTTTTCAAAATGCCTTTCTCCTGGCTCAACAACTTTTTTCATTGCTTGTTTCAACCAACTTATTTTAGCTTGGTCGCCCTTTAAGTTTGCTTCAACCTGATTGATTGGCTTTTTTTCTTCAATGTATTCAAGTAGTTGCTTTGTTAATTTTTGCTCATCTTTTCTTCTGATTGGAATTGAAAAAATCAAACTGGACAAGTCGGATTCTTGGGCAATAAGTTTACCTATTGGCAGATATTTTTTTCTATTTCCTTCTTCACCAATTTGAACTTGAAAATCAACATTAGCAAGGTTGCTGATTCTTTCAAAGAAAATTTGCTTTTCAGTTTTGTTCTTCAATAAATTGGTTTTCACTTTAAATTTAAAGTCAGGCTGTTCGGGTGAAATGGTAAACTGAAATTTATTGATGGCTTGCAGTTTTTTCAACTTCTCTATACATTCCTCTTTGGTTTCAAAGTCATACGAAATTGTTCCCGTTGATGTATTCGTTTCAACTTTGAAGTCAAGCGTATAAATATCCCTTTTGATGTCGTCCCAAAATTCTTCGGTGAAAGATTCAACAGTCGTGTTACCTACTTCGTAATATTCACCAACTTTGAATTTTATACTGTTGATGTTTTTGTGGTCTTTAAAAAGAGTGTTTCGATAGTCTATGATAGATTTATTAAACAATGCCTTTTCTCTTTCAAAAGCTCTGTCCTTAATATTAAATCGGATTTCTTTTTTTTGAAATTCTGTTCGTGCTGTTCCGCCTGCTTCACTTATTCGTATAGCCGCTATTATTCCTATCCTCTTTAATTGAAACTCTGTAATAATTTCCTTTGGAATTATATTTTCTGCCTTTCTGCTTGAAAAGATAGAAAAATGTTTATTGCGATTATCAAAACTAAAAGTGCAATCAGGCATTATGTCTTTAGCTTTGCTAATTAGATTGTCACTTGGGGATTTAGGTTTTAGCTTTAAAATTGTTGTTATTCCTTTTTCTCGTTCAACTTTTTCTTTGAATTTTTTATGAATGACCGCATCAAGTCCACGATAGATGTCGTCAAATTTTAAAAAAATGTTTCCTTCCTCGTCAAAAGTTTCATTTATGCTGAACTTGTTCAGCAATTCTTCCTCAACTTCTTTATATTCTGAACTATCATCAACAAATAAATCAACTTTAAATTTGTATCGTGTAGTCGCTTCGTTGTCATTCTTTACTTCAATAGGTTGATGATATTTTTTGACCTTAAAAGGTTGAGCGTTTCTTTTTAAAAGAAGGTCTTGGGCTTCAATCCATTTATCCCAAATTTCCCTGTCGTTTTCAATTTTTGTTTTGGGTAGTATTTCAAGTTTCTTGATTCTGTCAAACAAATTAACTTGTTCTTTGACAGGAAACCTTGATTCGTTGATGTCTATGAATACAAGTTTACAGGCTTCCTCAATAAAGTATTCCCTTTCTTCGGGAATGGAAATAGGTTCAATTATTCGTGATTTTTTATTGCTTTTTACTTTGGCTTTGTAGCTGAAAGTTTTTTCGTCCCAATCTACGTAAAGTTCAAATTGAAAGTTTTCGCCAGTAAAAGGAATGATTATTTTTTGTTCGTTGTCTTTTACTTTCAGAAAATAGCATTTCAGTTCTTGTCCGTCAATGAGTTTTTTAAGCTGTTCAAAGGTTTTGGAATTTCGTTTATCAAATTCTCCAATAATAGTGTCGTTCCAACGAACAATTAGTCCAATGGCATTCCCTGCTCCAAATATATCTTCGTGTATTGGCATTGATGTCTATAATTTCAAGAATGATAAAAGTATAATTTTAAATGGCGTAGGAAAAATTGGCTCTTTTGGTTTTGCGAAGCGTTGGCTTCGTGTGTTGGGGCAAAACCAAATGTGCCAATGTGCGGTTGGTAAAAGAACTTTATTTTTTCATGCGGTTGGGGTGTTTTAATTTTTTTGTCGGGCAGGTTTGAGTGTCGGGTTGTCTGTCTGTTCAGTCCCGAAGTCAAATAGTTTATATGTCGTTGTCCACTTTTCAAAATTTATTGTCTGTCTATTAGTTGTCATTCGTTTGTCCGTTTGTAGCACGGTCTGTTAGCATTACCGCCAACGTTTTCGGGCTTTGCGTTCGGGCGGGTTTCGGAGCACAAAGTTTCAATTTATTACCAAAGTTCATTAGAAGCATAAAGTTCCAAGTTTGCACGTCAGCCCGCCTGACGCAAAACCCGTGTTATAGCCAGTAGTTTCTATGCGTTTGTTACAATTGTCCATATAGTCGTCAACAGTAATATTAACTGTAAATAGAAAAGGAACCAAGTTGCCTTTCCCAAAAATGTCGTCCAGCAAATAGAATTGTCTTTTTGTGTTTTAAGTTTTTCTTTGTCGGATGCTTTGATGTCCTCATATTTTATATCATTATCCAATTCAAAAATCCTTCTTCTTGTTTTTATAGTATTTTTTGTCAATCGGAAGTCGTTAAGTCTTGTGATAAGCGCTAACACTCCAATTGTCGCTGTCGTTGCTAATAAGCACAAAGCTGTTTTCGTCAGAGAATAGTTTGCACAGATAATTTTGTCCTTAAAAATTGTATTGTCCTGATTTGCGATTATAAAACCGGCAATTGCAATTGATATTGTAAAGTTTAAATTGATGCAAAATGTTAGCAAGTCAATCTGCTTATTGTGCCATTTTGCAAACCTGTCCTTATAGTCTTTGATTGACGATTTTTCAAAGTCATTCAGGTCAGTTCGTTTTTTAGTCCCGAAAGTTGTTAGTTTTTTCGTTGTCATACTATTGGCTATAACGTTTTCGGGCTTTGCGTTCGGGCGGGTTTCGGAGCACAAAGCTTCAATTTATTACTAAAGTTCGATAGAAGCACAATACTTCAATTTTGCACGTCAGCCCGCCTGACGCAAAACCCGTGTTATAGCCAGGCCATTTTTGTCCGTCTGTCTTTGTCGTCAAGATTGAAATAAATTTCAAGGTTCATAAACTTGGCCCCAAAGAATATAAAGTCCAACATTAGTTATTCCTGTTAATACTAACCTTATTGTCAAGTTGCGGTTTTCAGCCTTTGAATAATTGATTTTCCAAACTACAAGTGTCACCATAAACGAAGCTAAAAGAGGAAACATAAGTCCTTGTTTATCTCTAACTTCTCCATAATAAAATGTCGAGCCGAAGTAAAGCTCATACCATTGAAGAAACCCAATTGTCAAGGCAGAGAAAAGGTAAACTGTCAATATTTTTTTATCCTGTCTGAATTTGTCAAAGGCTAACAGTAAAAAGCAAACTACAAAGACTATTCTCGCAATAAGAGAAGCAATGGAAATCTTTATTATTCCCGGATTATTGTCAAATGTCTTAAATGGATTGTCCTGAGTCGGATCAGGATTGTTCAAGTCATAGAAATAAATGAAAAGTCCAACGATACTTAACAAAGTCAGTGTCGCAAGTGCAGTCTCAAAAATATTTGTCTTAAATTTTGTCAATTGTGTATCGTCTTTTGGCTTGGCTATAACGTGATCGAGGCTTTGCGCTGGCAGGGGAATGGTGGTTCTTCTGCCCGCTTGGCCGTAATATCCGCGTAGCGTACGGCCAATATACAAATGTTCAGGAGAATTCCAATGCTCAAGTTTGAT
>JAFDZJ010000167.1 GCA_018266965.1 Bacteroidota bacterium | reverse complement strand
GTGAAATAACTATTAATAATTTAATAATTATTAAGCATTATACCAACATGAATAATCTCGACATTATTGTCTTCGAAAAAAGCTAAATCACCAGCTTCACTTTCGCCTAGAAAATCCAAAACATTCCCTAACTCGGATTGTTCTTTTGCCCATCTTGGCAACTGCATCTCGTTCAACTTAAAAACTAGTTGTACAAAACCATCTGCATCACAACCCATAAAAGTCCTACCTCCTTGTAGAAAAGGAACGCCTAAAAATGATTGTGCTATTTCCAACAACGACTTTCTATTTTCTTGTTGATGACTTAGTTTTTCCTCAATAATCTCTGATCCCATCGACAACAGTGTACTATAACCATCAGTATTCAATAGAAAAAATTTATCTTCAACTAAAAATTTAGTTGTTTGAACATCGGTACAATCCAAATGTTGATCCATAACCCAACCTTCGGTGTTGTCGGATTGCATTTTTATTTTAAAAAAATCATTTTCTTTGTTTAAAATAACACATGATTCACCAAAAAGAATTTGAGAAATCATCTCGGATTGATGATTGGGAAATTTCCTGATTGGTGATACGGAAACTACACATTGGGCTAACTGTTCCATAAAAATATTATTTTTTTAATAAAAGATGTACGCCATCTCTCAATGGTAATATTAGACTTTCGAAATCCGTATCTTGTGCAATCTTTTCATTTAGCTCTTTTATTACTTGGGTAGATTTTTGTTTGGGATTGTCTTGTAATACTTTTCCATACCAAAGCACATTATCGAACATTACAATTGCTCCGGGAGACAATCTTGGTTTTAATTTTTCGAAATAATTAATATAATTCTCTTTGTCGGCATCTACAAACACCAAATCAAAAAATTCTTCTGAATTTTCTAAATATTCCAAAGCATTCTGCAACCGAAAATCAATTTGATGGGCAAATGGACTTTGGTTAAAAAAAAATTGAGGCAGGTAAGCCAAATCCTCATTGATATCCAATGAAGTAATCTTCCCATTTTTGGAAAGTCCCTCTGCAAGACAAAGAGTAGCATAACCTGTAAAAGTACCTATTTCCAATATCCTATTCGGTTGTTTCAATTTGGAAATAATGGATAATAGCCGACCTTGTTGATAACCAGAAATCATGTGAGGTTGAGTTGTTTTTTGAAAAGTTTCCCGTCGTAATTTCTTTAGCAACTCGGGTTCTTCGGAACAATGTTGCTCCAAATACCTGTCCATAGACGGGGATACTTCTTCAAAAAAACTCATACTACTTTTTTATAATTATATCACAAAAATAAGAAAAACAATTGTATTAGTACTTGTTGTGTATTTAAGAAATATTTTACGCAATGACGGGGTAAATTTTATTTTGATGTGCTAGACAATAAAATAAGGTTTAATCTGAAATGAAAAAAGTTTAATGCTTTTATGACGCAAAGCTATAACGATGTTAAAATTAAAAATCTTCGATTTTTTTGCGTCTTATCATCTGATTGGTATATTTTATATTTTGCGACTTTGCGTATAATGTTCATTTTCAATAATTTAATTTGAAATCACAAATACACAAGGTATATTATTTTTTATTTCAAATCTATGTTTTTTGTTTTGGTCATTTGCAACAGATACATTGCAAAAAAGTCGAGCAATTTACTCGACTTTTTCATTAATTATTTTTTATTCTTATAATAATCCACTGCACATTGGAGGAAATTTTTGAATTTTTCTTTGTCCATATATCCACCTGTTGGCGTGTTTATCAACTGTCCATCTGGTGTTACCAACACATAATGAGGTTGGGTATATTCGTGAAAGTTTACTTTTTGGAATTGAGACCATCTATCGCCAATAGTTTTGATTTTTTGTTTTTGACCACCTCCCAAATCTATGGAAACCTGCTCGTTTTCTGGTAATTCTTCCTTGTCATCAACATAAAGTGAAGCCAATACCAACTCATTCTGAAGGATTGGCAAGATGTCTGGTTCGGACCAAACAAATTCTTCCATTTTTCTACAGTTTTCGCACCCAAATCCCGTGAAATCTATCAACAAAGGTTTGTTTTCTTTTTTAGCAATCTCCAAGGCTTTAAAATAATCGTGTTCCGGGTGCATACCCAAAATCCCATCTCCTTCCTTGTGAAAATAACTTACATTGAGAGGAGGCAATATTCCGGAAAGCATTTGCAATTTCGGTTTGTCGGAAGGAATTAATCCTTGGATAAGATAGATTACAAATCCTAGACCCAACACTCCAAATACTTTTCGAGTAAGGGATATTTTCCCATTTTTGTCATCGTGAGGAAATCTTATTTTCCCTAATAAATATAAAGCTAATCCAAGTGCAACGACAATCCAAATTGCTATAAATAATTCCCTTTTCAGTAAGAAAGTTTTGGACACCAAATCTGCTTTGGATAAAAATTTCAGTGCCAATCCTAGCTCTATAAATCCTAAAACAACTTTTACCGTATTCATCCAACCTCCAGATTTTGGCAAGCTTTGTAATGCTTGAGGAAACAACGCCAATGCTCCAAAAATAATTGCCCAAGCCAATCCAAATCCTGCCAAAGCAAATGTCAGCATCATCGGTACATTGGAAGAACCAGAAACTGCTGTACCCAACAAGCTACCCAAAATAGGACCTGTACAAGAAAATGAAACAATAACTAGGGTAAGTGCCATGAAAAATATACCAATAATACCTCCAGCTTCTTCGGCTTTTGCAGACTTATTAGCAATAGAACTCGGTAGGGTGATTTCGTAATACCCAAAAAACGAACCTGCGAAAAATATAAAAATGACAAAAAAGAAAATATTAAGCCAAACGCTGGTAGAAATTTGGTTGAAAATATTACCTGCAATACCATCTATAATATGAAAAGGAAGGGACAGCAAAACAAATATCAACAATATAAAAAGTCCATACAAAAGTGCATCTCTCTTGCCTTTGGCTTTATTTTTTGTCCCTTTAGTAAAGAAAGAAACTGTAAGTGGTATCATTGGAAAAACACAAGGGGTAAGCAAAGCAATTAACCCTCCTACAAAACCCAAAAAAGCATAGGTAATATAACTCTCGGATTTTTTCTCTTTTTCCATACCACAATCTGTAAGTGGTTTTTCCAAATCGATTGTAGCTATCTTCAAATCTTTTGGATTAGGTGCAGCTGTAGAAGTAACTGCAACTTTTGTAGTATCTTGTGTTGTTGTACCTACGGCTGAAGTAGCCAAAAGAGAATCTTTATTTTTTTCTGTATTTTCAGCAACATTTTCAGCACCTTTTGGTGTGATTTTTTGTTCGAATTCCAAAGTTTTCGGTGCGAAACAAACTTGATCATTACAGGTTTGATAGGTTATTTCCGATACTATATTGGCAGGTTTGTTACCATTTTTCAATTTGAATTTTTGTTTGAATGAAACCGTTCCGGAATAGTTAGCTACCTCTCCTCCAAAAGCTTCGGAAAATTCTTTATGCAACTTTCCGACTTCCACAATTCCACCAATAGGCACAATACCTTCTTTGGAGGTAACTTTCATTTCGGTTGGGATTACCGTATCCGGAGAATTGTCTTTGGAATTGATGTGGAAACCTTTGTCTATATTTGCAGTAAGGACAGCTTCATATTGGTTATCGCCCAAATCGTTTACTTTGTAGCTCAGTTTTACCGGGTCTTTTGTTTGGGACAAAACCAGAGAAAAACAAAACGATAAAATCAAGATAAAAAATTGTTTCATTTTCATTATTCAGATATATTTATTATAAAATTATTTTTAAGGCATTAACACTCTCATTATCGGGCGTTTGCCTTCTGTCTTGTCTAATTGGCAACACACCTAACACGGTATCACTTCCATCTACCAAAAGCCAAATTTTCGATTTTGCTAAAATAGGTATTTTTTCGTCTTTAAAAAATTTTGACACTTTCTTTTTCCCAATCATTCCTTTGGGATAGAATACATCTCCAGTTTTTTTCTTTCTTAACAACAATGGGAAGATAAGTTTGTCCGCATCAAAAAGCCAAGTTTCGCCTGAGACGCCACCTTCATAATCCAAAAAATATTTGGACAACGAAATAGAAAAGTTGCTAGATTGTAATTCTTGAAAATCATTAACCAAAATAATTTCGGAAGTTGGCAATTTCTCAATATTAGATTTTTCTCTTATATATATGGTCTCCCTATCAATGGATAATAAAAATTGAAACGAATGAAAAACGGCTCCCGATTTTGCAGAAAATATTTTTTCGATTTCCGCCAAACTGTCCATACCAAATTTCTTCAAAATATTATATTTAATAAAATCGGATTGGGATTGCAATTCAGAAGTCTTTATAAACCAAGCATTATCTTTTTGGACAACAATTTCTTGAAAAATCCTTTCCATATTCTCTTCAACAAAACCCTGACTCTCAGCCAAATAATGAATACTTTTGGCAAAACCCTCCAAAAATCTGGCAGAAACATTGATTAATTCCGGAAGAATGGTATTACGAATTTTATTTCTTAAATAATCATTTTTGGCATTAGAAACATCTTCTCGGAATTGTATATTATTATTTTCTGCGAAGTCGTAAATTTCTTTTTTAGTAAATGGAAGCAATGGACGAAATACAAAATCTCGATTTTCAGGAATACCGGACAGTCCATTGAGTCCTGCTCCACGAGAAAGATTGATGAAAAACGACTCCAACTGATCATTGAGATGGTGTGCGGTAACTACACAGCCCAAATTTTCTGCTTGTAAAATATTTTTAAAAAAAGAATACCTCAATTCTCTTGCCCACAACTGTATAGAACCTTTTGGCTTATCATCTTTTTCGGAAACGGTATAGAGATGAAAATTGATATGATGCTCTTTACAAAAATCTTGCACTACCAATTGATCCAAATCCGAGTCTTCATTTCGGAGTTTGTAATTGACATGAGCAACCTGAAAATCGCAACCATTTTCCAACATCAGATTAGCCAAAACCATGGAATCCACACCACCACTCAAAGCCAGTAAAAAAGAACTTCGCTCTTGTTGAAAAAGCAATTTTTGAAAATTTTCTGAAAAAGAATTGTAGTTTAGCAAGGTTTTTGATAGTTAATGGAAAAAATCATACAAAGATACACTTTATATAAAAAATCTAATTGTAACTTTGGACACAATTTCTAAACTTATTTTGAACCATTAAAAAAAATCTTCACAATGAAAATTACCCCTTTTTTAGCAGTAGGAGTACTTGCTATTTCTCTTACAAGCTGTGTTTCCAAAAAACAATTCGATGCACTGAACACCAACTACAAACAGTGTATAGATAACATTGCAGATAGACAAAGAGAAATCCAAGATTTGAAATCATCTAACGCAGGACTTCTAGGAGAAAACAAATTATTGAAAGACCAAAATAGTGCGTTGAAATCTTCTTTGGACGCTTGTCTTGCTAACACTGGAAAAGGTTCTGCCAACATCGACAAGCTTATCGGCGAAATCAATTCATCTAACTCATACATCAAGCAATTGATTGCAGGAAAAACTAAAAATGATAGTTTGAATATCGCTCTCTCCAACAAGCTAAAACGCTCCCTAGACAATGTACAAGATCAAGATGTAGATGTAAAAGTACTGAAAGGTGTAGTAATGATTTCTCTATCCGACAAAATGCTCTACAAAACAGGCGATTACAACATTCAACCTTCTGCCAAAGAAGTGCTTGGAAAAGTTGCAAAAGTTATTAACGACTATGATACCTATTCGGTTTTAATAGAAGGAAATACAGACAATGTACCTTTGAGTTCTGCAACATTACCAAAAGACAATTGGGATCTTTCAGCATTAAGAGCGACTTCTATGGCAAAATTGTTACAGACAGATTTTGGAGTTAATCCGAATAGAATAACCGCAGGTGGAAGAAGCGAGTACAATCCTAAAACCACCAACGCATCTGTTTCTGGAAGAGCAGAAAACAGAAGAACAGAAATTATCATTATGCCAAAATTAGACGAATTCATGAAGTTGATGGACATCGCTCCAATAAAAAAATAAGAAAGTTTAACAATAATTTAAAATTAAAAATGAGACCTTTTCGGTCTCATTTTTAGTATATTTGTTTCATCAAAATGATAATGAATACCAAATAAAACCAACTTTTACTAGTACTTGCTATTAAAAATTCAATCATTCTTTTTATTTATCATTTTTAAATTTAAACCAACAAAACAATGGCAAAAAAATCAAAATTCATTAGTCATAAAAACAATCACAAACTACAAGATATAGGAAAAAAAATCTTGAAGTTGATGCACGAAAAAACCTCCAAAATATATAATTACAAGCAAATTGCAGATGGTATAGATTACAAAAATCCCAGACAACGAGAACAAGTTATCCAAGCACTTCACAAGTTATTGGCCGACCAAAGAATAAAAGAGGTAGAAAAAGGAAAGTATATCCTCAACCTAAAAATAGAAGGCACTTTGATGGGTACAATAGATTTCAACCAAAGTGGAAATGCCTATGTAAAAGTAGATGGATTGGAGGAAGATGTATTTGTCCATGCCAAAAACTGCAAAGATGCTATACAAGGGGACAAAGTCCACATTATAACCTATCATTACAAAGGAAAAAAATTGGAAGGTTCGGTAATAGAAGTACTCGAAAGAAGCCGAACTAGTTTTGTCGGAACCATACAGATTGTACCTCACAAAGATTTTGGATTTGTAGTAGCGGACAAAAAACAAATAAATACAGATATTTTTGTTTCCAAATCCAAAATGAATGGTGCAAAAGATGGAGAAAAAGTAATTGTAAAAATCCTAGACTGGAAACCAAACTCCAAAAACCCGGAAGGAGAAGTAACGCAAGTATTAGGAATGCCCGGCGAACACGAAACCGAAATACACGCTATACTTGCACAATATGATTTGCCATATTCTTTCCCGAAAGAAGTAGAAGCAGAAGCCGACAAAATCGACAGAAATATAAGTGATGAAGAAGTGAAAAAACGCCGAGATATGCGAGATGTACTTACCTTTACCATCGACCCAAAAGATGCAAAAGATTTTGATGACGCACTTTCTATCCAAAAACTCGACAATGGAAATTGGGAAATTGGCGTACATATTGCAGATGTTTCGCACTTTGTAACCCCCGGAACAATTCTGGACGAAGAAGCTTACAACAGAGCAACTTCCGTATATCTTGTGGACAGAGTGGTCCCAATGTTGCCCGAAGTATTGAGTAATGATGTCTGCTCTCTCCGACCTCATGAAGACAAATATACTTTTTCTGCAGTTTTTGAATTGAATGACAATGCAGAATTACAAAAACAATGGTTCGGCAGGACAATCATACATTCCGATAGAAGATACTCCTACGAAGAAGCACAAGAAAGAATCGAAAACAAAGAAGGAGATTATGCCAAGGAAATAATCGCACTAGATGATTTAGCAAAAATATTAAGGAAAAACAGGATAAAAGATGGTGCAATCACATTTGACAGAAGTGAAGTACGATTCAATCTCGATGAAAACAATGAACCAATAGGAGTCTATTTCAAAATATCCAAAGATGCCAATCATTTGATAGAAGAATTCATGCTTTTGGCGAATAAAAAAGTGTCGGAATACATTTCATTAACCCAAAAAAATGAAGCTACCAACAATACATTTATCTACAGAGTACACGAAGATCCAGATCCTACCAAACTACTTTCGCTAAAAGAATTTGTATCTACATTCGGATACAAAATGAATATCTCCAATCCTAAAAAAACCACAGAATCTCTCAACAAATTATTGCAAGATGTAAAAGGAAAAGGAGAAGAAAATATGATAGAAACCCTTGCCATGCGATCCATGAGCAAAGCCATCTACTCCACTGATCCTATCGGACATTATGGATTGGGATTTCGCTATTATTCTCATTTCACTTCTCCTATCCGAAGATACCCCGACCTAATAGCTCACCGACTTTTGCAACATTATCTTGATGGTGGAAAATCTCCAAACAAACACGATTACGAGGAACAAGCCAAACACTGTTCTGCAATGGAAAGATTAGCTGCAGATGCCGAAAGAGATTCTATAAAATTCATGCAAGTAAAATTCATGGAGAAACATATTGGCGAGGTTTTCGAAGGGATTATTTCTGGAGTTGCAGAATTTGGTTTTTGGGTAGAAATTCCGGAGAATGGTGCCGAAGGATTGATCAAGTTACGGGATTTGATAGACGACAGTTATATGTATGATGCCAAATCCCACGCCGTATATGGTATGCGACATGGAAAACAATATCAATTGGGCGACAAACTAAAAATAAAAGTAATGAAAGCTAATCTCATACAGAAACAATTGGATTTCAAAATTGTAGAGTAATTTTTTCTTAAAAATATTTTGATTCGACAGAGAAAATATTTCAATTCTTATTCTTATCTTTGTCTAATGCTTGGACTAATATTTTCAGCCATTGTACTAGGCTTCATGTTGAGTTTGGTCTTTATAGGACCCATCTTTTTCTTATTGATTGAGACCAGCTTTACAAGAGGTCCCAGACATGCTTTGGCATTGGATTTGGGTGTAATAACGGCAGATATCTTGTGTATTGTTGCAGCATATTTTGCAAGTGGAAACTTGGTAAGTATCATCAATCACTACCCAGAATTTTATTGGATAACATCGCTTATCATTTCCATCTATGGAATAGTAATGATGGTTACAAAGACCACAATGCACTTGCCAAATGAAAATAAATTCATCAACCAAAATTATTTTAAAACTTTCATTAATGGGTTTTTATTTAATTTGCTGAATGTAGGGGTTATACTTTTTTGGTTAGTTACAGTAATATCTGTACGAAATCAATACCCGGACATCGAGAATTTTTTATTGTATGTAGGGCTAGTAATTGCCACTTACTTGGCTGTGGATTTGTTGAAGATATTTCTGGCAAAACAATTTCACTACAAGCTAACCCAAAAATTAGCTAACAACATTAGGAAAGTAGTTGGTGTTATTTTAATTATCTTTTCAATGTTTATCTTTTTACAAAGTTTCAAAAAGTTCAATCAGTTTGATAAAAAATTAGAAGAAGCAGAAAAGAAAGAAGCCGTAATTATCAAAAAACACCAAAACAACAAATGAAAGAAATAATTTTCCCAAAATCTTTACAAAAAGGAGATGCTATTGCTATTATTTCTCCCGCCGGAGCTGTGGAATATCCCCAACTAGAAAACACAATTTCCCTTATTAAACAACAAGGATATTTGCCTATTTTAAGCAAAAACGCATTAGGAAAATACGAAAATGGATACAACTATTCCGGTTCCGAAAAAGAAAGATTGGCAGACATCAATTGGGCTTTTAACGATACAGAAATAAAAGCGATTTGGGCAAGTAGAGGCGGTTATGGATGCCAACATCTTTTAAAAAAAATTAAACTTACCCATTTCCAACAAAACCCCAAATGGTATATTGGATATTCCGACAATACCGTTGTGCAAAGTTTTTTGTTGAAGAAAGGATACGCCTCTATCCATGGACAAACCATCAAAACATCTAGTTTTGGAGTTTCCGAAGAAAGTTATCAGAAAATTTTCTCCATTTTGAAAGGTAAAAAACCGAGTTATTCCATTGCCCATCATCAATTTAACAAAAATGGAAAAACAACTGGAGAATTGGTCGGAGGAAATTTGGCACTACTCTATGCTTTGTTGGGAACTCATTATTCTTATAATTTTAAAGATAAAATTCTTTTTATAGAAGATATTGGCGAGAATTATTACGCCTTGGATAGAATGATGATGAGCCTGGAATTGGCAGGTGTTTTCAGAAAAATAAAAGGACTAATTGTTGGCGGAATGACCAATATGGGCAACGAAAAAGAAAACCCAAACTACGAAGAAAGTTATGATGAAAAAGCCTACGAATTGATTGCTCAACGATTGAAAAACTACAACTTTCCAACACTTTTTGGCTTTCCGAATGGACATATTTTCGACAATAGACCCCTAATTATCGGAGGAGAAATCCTGATGAATATAGAATCTAAAAACGGAATTGTTGAATTTTTATAAATTCTAAATCTTCCCAAACAATGGCAGAACATAACGACTTTGGTAAACAAGCAGAGGACTTTTCTGTTACTTTTCTCCAAGAAAAAGGATATGAAATAATTGCAAGAAATTTCTTTTATCAAAAAGGAGAAATAGATATTATTGCTCTTTTCAACAACCAAATCATAGTGGTAGAAGTGAAAGCCAGAAATTCAACCATTTTCCAAGAACCTTACGAAGCTGTTAATAAGAGAAAAATAAAACTTATAGTTTCCGCTGCAGATGCGTTTGTACAAGCCAGAAACATAAAAGAAACCGTAAGATTTGATATAATTTCTGTACTGAAAGAAAAAGACGGCAAACTAAATGCCACCCATATTGAAGATGCTTTTGAAGCATTTGATGCAAATTAAAAAATTGAAATTAACCATGAGATTCTATTTTTCTAGTATAATAATTTTTGTTTTTCAAATTTGTATTTCCCAAATAATTACCGGAAAAATAACCAATGAAAACGGAAACCCACTGGAAAATGTGAGAATATATATAGATGGCAGTCAATACTCCAGCAACTCCAACGAAAAAGGTAGTTTTAGTATAAATTTACAAAATCAAAAATACGGAAATTTGGTTTTCCAAAAAGAAAATTACGATGTTTATTCCATAGATATCGCAAAACTAGCAACCGAAAACAACAATATAGAATTAAAAAAATATAAAGATATAGAAGAAATCGTTTTGACTCCCTATACAGAAGAGGCTTATAAAAATTTCATAGGATATTTTCTAAACGAATTCATAGGAATGGATTTGGAAAATGTAAAAATAAAAAATCAAAAGACACTAAAATTTTCTTATGACAAAGCTAATAAACTCTTGAAAGTAAAAGCTCCTAAAACACTCATTATTACAAACCATAACTTGGGTTACGAAATATATTATGATTTAATTTCCTTTGAGTCCAACTTTAACAGCAAAATGGTTTTGTATTCGGGAACATCTTATTTCAAAGAAACTTCCAAAAAAAATATTGCGAAGGAAAACAGAGCAAATGCTTATTATGGTAGTATGATGCACTTTTTCCGAAGTGTATATACCAAGACAACAGAACAGGAAGGCTATATTGTAAACCATGTAATAAAAACACCCAACAAAAACTATCCCACAAACGAAGAGCTTACAAAATTGGGAAATTTCCAAAAAGAAGTTAGTGGAGCAAAACTCATTTCTATACCCACAGAAATAGCCAATATCTCTTATAGAAAAAACAATGAAAAACCTTACATTTTATCTGTTTTAAAAGCAAAAATCCCCGAAAACAATTACACCAAATGGATTGAAGGTCTTTTGTATTTGGATTTTGAAGATATACTGCATGTTAATTTCAAAAAGTATTATTTCGAATTCAAAAAAGGTGAACTCAAAAAAACCGAAAGTTTTACCAACACCACTACTTTTCTATATCCCGAGAACAAGCAATTCCAAATATATGCAGACGGCAACATTTCTGATCCAACTGCATTAATTTTGCAAGGATATTTCCCTACTCAAAAAATTGAAAATCTTTTGCCTTTGGATTATCAAGTAGGCGATTAACATTTCACGAAATTATATAATGTCATTGTGATAGTCGTTTAGAACAATAAAATTGAGCTATTCCAAATTTCCAATCAGTATTAAATGATGCGAGGAGAAAATTTTCAGTAAATTTGCATTGCTATGGAAACAAGAGAAAAAATAATCATCATAGGAGGTGGATTTGCCGGATTACAATTGGCAAAAAACCTGAACAAAACAAAGAAAAAGGTTATTGTTATAGATAAGGTTAATCACCACATGTTTCAACCATTATTTTACCAAGTAGCCAGTGGAAGGATAGAACCGAGTAATATTTCTTTTCCTTTTAGGAAAATTTTTCAAAATTCTAGAAATACTTTTTTTAGGATGACAGAGGTGCAAAAGATAGTGCCTACTGAAAACAAAATAATTACTGATGCTGCAGAATTTCATTATGACAAATTAATTATTGCAACGGGTTGCAAAACTAATTTTTTCGGAAATGACAAAATGGAGAATCTTACTTTTGGTATGAAAAATACCCAAGAAGCCATTTCCATTCGTAATCATGTACTGCTCACTTTTGAAAAACTAATCATAGAGAGAGGAAGAAGCAATGAAGCCAATTGGAATATTGTGATTGTAGGAAGTGGACCTACTGGGGTAGAACTCGCAGGTGCTTTTGCGGAGATGAAAGCAGAAATATTGCCAAGAGATTATCCTAATATGAATTTTTCTCAACTGAAAATAATCCTCATCAGTGCTACTGAAAAACCACTGAGCGTAATGAGTAATGATTCGCAAGACAAATCAGAGAAATATCTTAACGATTTGGGAGTACAATTCCTAAGTGGCGAACGAGTTACCGATTACGATGGAGAAGTAGTAAGCATGGCAAGTGGATTACAAATTCCTAGCAAAAATGTAATTTGGGCAGCAGGAGTTACAGGAAACATCATCGATGGACTTTCCGCAGAAAGCGTTTTCAAAAACAGATACAAGGTTGATAGACACAACAGAGTTATAGGTTGTGATAACATCTTTGCTATCGGCGACATCTCCTATATGGAGACCGAACTATATACAACGGGACATCCACAAGTAGCCAATGTTGCAATAACACAAGGTAAAAATTTAGCAAAAAATTTACAAAAAAAACCGGGACAACCATGGGAAAATTATGAGTATCACGACAAAGGAAGCATGGCTACTATTGGTAAACATAGAGCGGTTGTAGATTTGCCAAAATTAAAATTCCAAGGCGTTTTTGCTTGGTATTTTTGGATGTTTCTTCACCTTATGCTCATTTTATCAGTAAGAAACAAATTGGCAATTTTCTTCAATTGGATGTGGAGCTACCTCAACAAGGACTCTTCACTCCGACTCATCATTATCCCAAACAAAAAAAATAAAACTATACAATGAGAATAGACATCATATCTGCTGTACCCGACCTTTTGGAAAGTCCATTTCGAACTTCTATCCTGAAAAGAGCGGTGGACAAAGGTTTGGCAGAAATAAAATTTCACAATATTAGAGATTACGCCAACAACAAATACCGACAGATAGACGATGCTCCGTATGGTGGAGGTGCCGGAATGGTCATGATGATTGAACCTTTGGACAAATGTATTTCTCAACTGAAATCCGAAAGACCTTATGACGAAATCATCTATCTAACTCCGGACGGAAAAACTCTTAACCAAAAAATGGCAAATTCGTTATCCATTAAAAATAATTTGATAATGATATGTGGACATTACAAAGGAATTGACCAAAGAGTTAGAGATTTGCATGTAACAAAAGAAATTTCCATTGGCGATTTTGTACTTACAGGTGGAGAATTGGCAGCTTGTGTATTGTCCGATGCTATCATTAGGCTTCTACCCGGTGTGTTGAATGATGAACAAAGTGCACTTACCGATAGTTTCCAAGACAATTTACTTGCACCACCAATCTACACTCGTCCGGAAAACTACAAAGGATTATCCGTACCAGAAGTACTCCTAAGTGGTAATTTTGCAAAAATAGAAGAGTGGCAACAAGAACAATCCTTCCTAATTACCAAAGAAAAAAGACCAGATTTGTTAAATGACCAATAAACCAGCAAATATTTGGAAAATAATCATTAAATTTACAACATCTTGAAAAAACTTCTTTGTTAATGAATAACTCCACTCATGAGGTTATGATGTTCTACAATGTAGAAAATCTATTTCCTCCAGATCCGCCTACTTCTCACAAATTCGATCCCACACCTTCAGGACTTAGAAGTTGGAATGAGTACCGATACAATAACAAGATATTCAAAATAGCTTATGTTATTGATTGGGTGGCAGAAACCTACGGCAAACACCCATTAACAATAGGACTTTCAGAAATTTCAAGCTCCAAGGTATTGGAGGATTTAACCGCAGTAGAAATCCTAAAAGACAGGTATGATTTTGTACATTTCAATTCATTGGACGAGAGAGGTGTAGATACAGCACTGTTGTTTGATAGAGAAAAGGTTGAAGTATTACACGCCGAACCTATCACTTTTTTATTTGAAGTAGAAGAAGTAGAAAAAGAAGAATATATCGATACCACAAGAGATGTACTTTGGGTAAAAACAAAAATAAATTCGGAAATAGTTAATTTTTTCGTTTTACACCTTCCCTCCAAAAGAGAAAAAGATGTGAATAAAGCCAAGAGAGATTATATCCTACAATCGATAAAAGAAAAAGCCGAAGAACTTCTACAATCCAATGAAGCAACCATACTATGTGGCGATTTCAACGAAAATCCGAACGAAGATAGTTTGCGAAAACTTGAAAATAACAAAGATGGGAAAAACATTTTTTTCAATCCTTTTGTAAAATTATTTCATAAAAAAAACTTTTCTACATACTACCATCAAGATGGGCTATTGTTTGATCAGTTTTTGCTGTCTCCACAATTTACCCAAGTAAATTTCCCTATAAAATATGAAGCAGCTCATGTCTTCAATCATCAAAAACTAAGCAGTTGGGACAGAAAATTCCAAGGGCGACCATTCCGAACCTATGTGGGATCAAGATATTTGGGAGGATACAGCGACCATTATCCTGTATTAGTAGAAATCTCCTTGCAACAGCAATAAAAATAGAAAACCCGTCTAAGTATTAGACAAGATTAGAAAGTATAAACCTTGATTATCTTAATGAAAATCAACAAAAATCAACAAAATGAAAACCTCAACCATTTATCCTCTAGACACAGTTGATAAAAAAATAATCGATATGCTGATGGACAATGCAAAGACTTCATTAGCAATTATTTCTAAAGAAATTGGCATCTCCACAACAGCAGTACATCAACGAATAAAAAAATTGGAACAAGCGGGAGTGATAGAAAACTCTATATCTTTTCTTAATCCTAAAAAAATTGGTTATACCGTAATTTCCTATATTGGCGTTTACCTGGACCAACCCAATTATTATGACTCTGTAATACAATCCATTAACCACATACCAGAAGTTGTAGAAGCACATTGTACCACTGGCAATTATACTATTTTCCTAAAAGTATTATGCACCAACAACGACCATTTGATGCAAATATTGAAAAGACTACAAAAACTAGAAGGAATAACCCGTACAGAAACCTACATTTCTCTGGAACAAAGTATTAATAGACAATTGAAAGTCTAACTTTTGCCTATTTATTTTATAGCCCACGGTTTTCATAGCCCACGGTTTAAACCGTGGGCTATGATTTACAATGATAAATTTGTTAATGGATTTATCCATTTTCCTCATTATTCAACCTGTTTGATTTTAGCCCACGGTTTAAACCGTGGGCTATGAATATTCATAAATATTTACGCAATGGATTTATCCATTTTCCTCATTATTCAAACCGTATAATTTTAGGAATTCATCATATTCTTGCTGAAAATTTTTCTTTGAATGATGTTGTTTCTGATTTCTAATGTATTGAAATACCCGTTCAACGATAGATTCAGAAACCGAATATGCAGCATAGCCCGTTTGCCATGCAAATTTTTCGGCAATTAAATTGTTTTGGTTGATATGATGGGAGCTACTTCCTTTAATTTGTTTAATTATTTCCGCAATTGATTTTTGTGGGTTTAATAAAAACAAACAATGGATATGATCCGGCATTCCGTTGATAATCCGTACAGGACAACCTAATTCCCGTAATTGCTCGGACAAATATTGATGGATATTCGTTTCAACATGAGAATGAATAAGCGGCTCTCTTTCTTTGGTTGCCCAAATGGCATGTATCCATATTTTATTAAATGAATGTGGCATAGCTAATTTTATTTTATAAACCGTTGAAACGGTTTTGATTAACATTTCTTTTATTCATAGCCCACGGTTTAAACCGTGGGTTATGGATTACAAATATGGTATTTTTTAATGGATACATCCGTTTTTCTTCTGATATTTTTAATTCTGAAATAAAACCATTGAAACGGTTTTTGTCGGATTTCGGTATTTCATAGCCCACGGTTTAAACCGTGGGCTATGAAACACAATGATTTATTTGTTAATGGATTTATCCATTTTTTTCTGATTTTTTTAATTCCAAATTAAAACCGTTGAAACGGTTTTTGACGGATTTCGGTATTTCATAGCCCACGGTTTAATCCGTGGGCTATGGTTTACAAATATGGTATTTTTTAATGGATACATCCGTTTTTCTTCTGATATTTTTAATTCTGAAATAAAACCGTTGAAACGGTTTTTGACGGATTTCGGGATTTCATAGCCCACGGTTTAAACCGTGGGCTATGGTTTACAAATATGGTATTTTTTAATGGATACATCCGTTTTTCTTCTGATATTTTTTAATTCTGAAATAAAACCGTTGAAACGGTTTTTGACGGATTTCGGTATTTCATAGCCCACGGTTTAAACCGTGGGCTATGGTTTGCAAATATGGTATTTTTAATGGATACATCCGTTTTTTCTTATGATTTTTTAATTCTGAAATAAAACCGTTGAAACGGTTTTTATCGAATTACCTACCTATAATAATGCTGGAGGAAACTGAAAAACTCGGTCATTCTAAAAATATTATTCATCAACAAATAACTGAAAAATATCAGGGTTAATGAAATTAGCATCGGATAGAAAATCCTTTGTTGTCGATACGATTGCAACAACCAACCCCACAGTAACGGAATTACAAATACAAAATGCCCTCCATAGATATAGGAAGTATGTAGTCCAAATTTCAAAATAGTATGAATGACAATGTCTATAAGGAAAGAAATCATCAAGATTTGAACCCAAGTATTTTTTAAATTTTTAAAATAAGACCAAAGGATAATTATCAAAAATAAAGCGACAAAAATATAATTGAAACCGGAAGAATAAACATCCATAAAAATTGCCTTATACTGGAAATTTTGAGGACTATGATAATCCCTGACAAAAAATCTCGAAAACAAGACATTGCCTCCAAAAAACCAAGACACTATCATATCCCAAATGGGTGTTACTTTGGGTTGAGAAAATTTCTCATATTGTTCAGTCGTTTTGGAAAGTATTCGTTGATAATCGAAATTTAGCCTATTGAGAAAAAGCAAAAGAAAAATACC
>JAFDZJ010000166.1 GCA_018266965.1 Bacteroidota bacterium | reverse complement strand
CTTATTTCATGGGATTATCCGTAGCATCTACAATTTTCAGCTTGTTATTTTTTCAGTTATTTTTTTCTTTCGTTTTTCAGGAAAATTTAAAAACGCCTGTATTTACATTCAGCCCAGAAATCATGAGTAAGATTGCAGCTATTGTTGTCGTTTCTATTTTGAATTATTCATTAAAGAAAAGGGTTATTTTTAATAATTAATTTGGATTAACAATGACAGCAATGACAAGAGTACTCAACTATATTTGGCGATTTTGGTTTTTGCTTCTCGCATTTGTATTGCTTATTATATGTATAGTCCCTGTCTATATACTTTCCTATCGCAAAAAAGATTACCCAATTGCTTATTGGTGGATTAGATTTTTTTGTGTTACGCTTTTTTATGGTATGGGATTTCGATATTCTTTCCACTCTTTAACATCGAAAAATATCAACCCAGGCGCTCAATATGTTATTATTGCCAACCATACTTCCATCATGGATATTATGCTAATGGTGGTATTATTTCCCAAACATTCAATTTGTTTTGTAGGCAAAAAAGAATTAGAAAAAATTCCGTTGTTTGGGACAGTTTATAAAAGAATTTGTGTAATGGTTGATAGAAGTTCTCCCAGGAGTAGGGCAAGAGTATATCAGCTCTGCTCCGAAAGAATAAAAGAAGGGCAAAGCATCGTAATTTTCCCGGAAGGAGGAGTTACAGATGACCCAAAAATTATTTTGGACGATTTCAAAGACGGTCCATTTATATTGGCAAACAAACATCATCATCCTTTGTTGGTACTTACTTTTATCGGCCTAAAAGAAATGTTCCCGTTTGACAATAGTAAAGGGCATCCAGGCAAGGTGAAAGTATTTCTAAATGATATTTTGGACTACAACACAAACCATCAAAAATTAAAAGAAACTGCATTTTTACAAATAAAAAATACATTAGAACAAAACAATTGATAAATTTTAAATATTTTTGTTGAAATCAAATAAAAAACTATATATGTCCAATTATTCAAAACAAACCAACTGGGGACAGTTTCTATCGCTAATCACTGTATTTTTCTTTTGGGGATTTGTTGCTGCAAGTAACGATATTCTGATTCCGGTATTCAAAAAAGCATTTGACCTTACCAACTTCCAAAGTCAGCTGGTTGCCTCTGCATTTTATATTTCTTACACGGTAGGAACGATTATCTACTTGCTTTTGTCCAAAATTTTAAAGTATGACATCTTGAATAAAATTGGATATAAAAATGGGTTAATCATAGGATTGCTCATATCGGCAGCAGGATCATTAATATTTATTCCCGCAGCAAGTTCACACTCTTTTATTTTGATGATTTCCGCATTGTTTGTAGTAGGGCTAGGTTTTTCTCTACAACAGACAGTTGCCAATCCTTTGGCTATTGCAATAGGACCCACCAATACAGGTTCTCAAAGACTTACTATGGCTGGTGGAATCAACAATCTAGGAACAACAATTGGTCCACTCATTGTTGCATTTGCTATATTTGGCTCTGCATCTTTAGCGAATACAGAAGCTGACATCAACAGTGTGAAGATTCCGTATTTGGTATTGGGAGTTGCATTTGTATTAGCTGCTATTTTTCTTAAATTTTCCTCACTTCCAGATGTTTCCGAGACACACGAAGTAGAAGAAGACAACGAAATATCCAAACCAAGAGCGTCTGTATTGCAATATCCACAATTGGTATTAGGTATGATTGCAATTTTCATCTATGTAGGTGTAGAAGTAGCAACCGCCAGCAACCTACCTGCCTATATGGAGCATGATATGAAAATGTCCGTACAAGAAGTAGCTCCCTACATTTCGTTGTATTGGGCAAGTATGATGATTGGAAGATGGGGAGGAGCAATTGGGGCGTTCAATCTGAAAGGAGGTTGGATGAAAATTGGAAAATTCCTAGCACCTTATTTGGCATTTGGTGTGTTCCTTATTGTCAATTCCATTGCACAACATGATCTATCTCCATTTTGGATATACATACCAATAATTGCGGTAATGATAGTTGCAGATTTAGTTGCAAAAGGAAACCCAGCAAAGACTACATTGATTTTTTCTTCCATGGGGATAATAGCTTTATTGATTGGGATGTTTACAAGTGGTATGACTTCGGTATATGCTTTCATTAGTGTTGGTTTATTCAATTCTGTACTTTGGCCTTGTATTTTTGCTTTAGCAATAATGGGATTAGGAAAACACACCAACGAAGGTTCCAACTTCCTAATCATGATGATTATGGGAGGCGGGATAATTGCTCCATTACAAGGATATGTAGCAGACATAGTTGGATCCCACCTTAGTTATATCATCGGGGTATTGTGTTTTGTATATTTGGTATATTTCGCCATCAAAGTAAAAAAAGTTTTAAAAACACAAGGTATAGACCTAGAAAACACAAAAATATCCAGTGGTGGACACTAAAAAAATTATACAAAGAAATAAATTTTGGGCAGGTATATTACTTGCCCAAATTATTTTATTTTATGCTATTTCCAAATCGGATTTTCTAATAAAGTTGCACCAAATCTTCTTTGAAACACAAATGGAATTCCATCAATATATATTTTCTTGGATTCCTTTTTCTTTTGGAGATATTTTCTATTTGTTTTTAGGAGGATATTTAGTATATATCATCCAATTAAGTTTCAGGAAAACTAAAATTGCAATAAGAAAAGCATTAGTGTTATTGAATATTTTTTATTTTGTGTATCAGCTGTTTTGGGGGTTATTGTATTTCCAACCACCAATCATTCGTAATTTAGAAAAAACCAACCCGACTATAGAAGAGTTGAAACAACTTACCACCCAATTTGTAAATAGATGCAACCAAGATAGAACGCAGGTAAAAGATGATAGAAATGGTAATTTCACAATTGAAAATATTGAAAAAATAAAAACTGAACTTGTCAACAGTTCAAAAGTTCCTTATTTTCAAAATCTAAAAAAAAGCAAAGCCATCTCTATAAAAAAGAGTTTGTTTTCCGATGCGATGGACTACACTGGGATATTGGGATATTACAATCCTTTTACAGCGGAGGCACAATACAACAAAAACATTCCTGCAATAGGACTTCCATTTACTTTGGCACATGAAAACGCACATCAAAAAGGAATTGCCAGAGAAGAAGAAGCAAGTTTTTTCGCATACTTGGAGGGAAAAAATGCTAAAAACATAAACTTGAAATATAGTACAGATTACTTTGCATTGAAAAGTCTAATGATCTATTTATCCAACAAAGACAGTCTATTTGTGAAACAAATTTTTGCTGATTTTTCTGCTGGATTAAAAAAAGATTTTTTAGCAGAAAAGGAATTTTATGAAAAACACAATGGTATTGGTAATACGATTTTATCAACCACCAATGACTGGTTTTTAAAAAGCAATCAACAAGATGGAGAGGTTAATTATTCTTACTTTACCGTACTACTCATTCGGCACGAAATAAAAGAACTGCGTTTCACAACGCAGTTCCAAAAACACAAATGATGAAAAAAATTTATTGCTATTAAGCAGTAACTTAAAAGCCAACAAATAAACAAACATTTATCAATACAATGCAATAGATTTTGTAAATAATTTTTGTTAAATTTTTAATATCACTTTATCTCTACACAAAATTCAATTTTGCATATTTCAATAAAGCCTAATTTCAAAATATTTTGAAACTTATTATTCTTACTGACATTTAAAACAAAAAAAAGAATCGCGTTTCACAACGCGACTCCAAAACACAAATGATGAAAAAAAATTTATTACCTTTAGAAGACTATGATATCTTTGTTAAAGGCATTGCAAATATAAAAATAATAATTCAATACACAAAATAAAAATGTTTTTTATTTAATAATTTTTGAGTTTTTATTACTCACAAAACTTTCTATAAAATCTTACTATTCCATCACACACCTTCCAATACACCTAGATTCTCTATAAAAAGCACGGAAATTCAGGGTTTAAATATTATTCAAAAAGCGAAGGTTCTATCCTATTATTATTGGCTTCCAACATTTTCTTCACATTGCTCTCCACGATTTTTACCATATCCTTTGGATCTATATTTTTGCCATTCGCATCTTTATAAATAAAAGTTGAAATAGTAGTTTCATTACCAAATGTTGAAGAACTTCCTGTACCTCTACTTCTTATATCCTTTGCGGGATCAGCAATGTAAGATTTCCAAGCTTTTTTGAATTGTGTTTCCGTAACCGGAATTTCCTTTTTGCCAAAACTAAATGTAACATCTCCTACTTTTTTTTCTTTGGTATCGTCTTCTGGAGTTGCTATATTTTTGTTGGCAACCAAAGTCATGATATGAGAACCTGTCGTGTCTTCTAATTGTACAATCAATCCTGGCAAACCATGAAATTTGTAAGGTCCGTCCGGAAATGGCAAGTCGGTAGAGAACCAAGCAATCCAACTTCTACCACCAAAATCAGTAGTTGCTTTTTGTGCGTTATAGTTCCCAATTTTTTTTGTTTCAGAACTTATTTTCCAATTTTGTTTTTTGTCTTCGGAAATTTTATAGGTATCTCCTCCTGCTGTTTCGGTTAGAAAAACAGAATAATTAGGATATTCCTTGGTAACTTTATAACCAACAGTTCCTTTGGTTAAATTTCCTCCCGATACACTTATCGAACCACCACCCATATTTTTGCTCATTGCCATTATTTTTGCCTGCATAGCAGAGTCTTGTTGCATTTTGCTTACACTTCTATATACAGAACCTTTTTCGTTAATGTCCAAAGCCATAAGGTCTTTTCGGACAGAATCTTTTTCTTTAATGTTGGGTATATACTTGTATTCGTATATAAAACGATGGGTTTGTGCTGTTACCAAACTAGTGAAAAGCACCATTAGTACGAGTAATTTTTTCATTGTATCTATAATTTAAGGTAAATATAGACGAATAAAAAAGTTTGTACAAAAATTTAACAAAACTTTATAAAAAAACCTCTCTATTTCTAGAGAGGAAATTGTTGGTGTTGTATTTTATTTTTATTTAAAATTAAATTTCACTGTAAGCATTACTTGGCTAGGTCTTAGTTGTATCCTGGTATAACTGTCGGAAGTTGCTCCTAGGGAATATCTTTCAAAAGATTGTTTGTTGGCGATATTCATCCATTTCAGTTCGAAATCAATTTTCTTTTTTGCCCAAGTATATTGATAAGAAAGGTCGTAGAAAGCATTGTGGTACATATTATCTTGTGTTCCGGAATTTATTTGATCCCAAGCGAAACCTATACTGTGGTTTTCCATTGGATAGATATAAGCACTCAAATTGTGGTTGTAACCCAAAGAACGATTGGTAATAGTACTGGTTTGTTTGTTGAAATTATACGACATATTGTAATCTACACTCAACCAAGAGAAATAGGTATTGTTAAACTTCGCACCAATTGTTTGGCTTTCGGACTTGTTGTTGAATAATACATTGTTTTGATAAATTTCCGAAATTGTATTGTTTATACTATACGAAACCGAAGCATTGGATTTGAAAATTGGAAAATATTTTCCTAGCTCTGCATTTGCTCCATTGGAATTGCTGGTATTGTCTTGTACTAAATAATTAGTAACAACATATCCTTGTGGATTCACAAAAGGGGAGGAAATTAGATTTCTTTTGTTGTTGCTGATATTGTATCCTACATTGAAAAATATATTGTTGAGTGGGTTTCTATATTGCACTCTTATTCCTGTGGATTTGGATAGGTTTTCCATGATTGGATTGTTCGGATTCATGGCGGATAGAGATGATGGAGAACTTAGGATAAGTCCTGCGTACAGACTGGACTCGTCGCCAAAGGTTTGGTTGACATTTCCAAAAAGGTTGGCAGTCCAAAAGGATAAAAATTTGTATTGCAAAAAGGCATTGGGTTCAAAAGTAACTTTGTGAACAGACTTGTCCAAGGATTGCAAAGGATCGACTGCAGAAACATTTTTAAAATAAAAAGGCATTCCGGCAAACAAAGACCAGTTATCGGTTTTGTAACTTAGACCCAATTGTGCATACGGTTTCAGGTTGCTGTATTTCATATCATTTTGAAAGGTAGTACCCAATGTTTGCATGACACCCAAATTCCTAGAAAACAAATTGGTATTGATGTGGTTGCTAGAATAATTGAGTCCAACTTCCGGTGTGAAAGTCCAATACTTGTAGGTAAAACTAATGTTGGCAGAATGATTGATGTCCAAAGAAGTCATCTTGAAATCTTGCCTTAGCATATCGGCAGTATTTGGAAACGGCAAACTAAAATTAACATATCCAGCCGGTGCAATATCCAAATTTTGTCTGTCTTTTTGGTAATTAATATAAGATTTCAAATTAATCATTTTTTCTTTCCAAGGCAAAATGGTACTCAACGAGTTTTGGAAAGATGAGGTTGGCGATTCTATTGCTTCTGCACCTACTGCGGTTCCTCTGCTAACATCGGCTCTATCGGCATTCCAAAATTGATTGAAAGTGGTAGTATTTTTAAAAAATCCTTTCTTAGCATTTTTGGTAAAAATAAGTTCACCTTTTGCCTTGTCCGTATAAAATTTGTTCATTGTATTGGTAACAATGGTGGAATTGATAGGTGCAAAATAATTAATCATATTATAAGACTCCCTGGCAACAACATTGTTGGTGTAGTTGGCATTGGCTTTCAGTTCCCACTCTTTGTTTTTGAATGGTGTTGTTAGCAAATTAGCAGATAGGTAATGCACATTGTTCATCAGGTATCTTTTTTCCGGCAAATTGGGAGTTGAAGCGTTTTCTACATTTAGCCAATCATTTTGGGCTGCGTTTCTCCTTACCCCTTCCCAACCAGAACCAAAGGCAAACAACATTCCTTCGTTTTCTACTTGCTCTCCCATATTATTGGTTTTGTAATTGACTACCCATTGGTTTTTTTGTCCGAAAAACATAGGGGTTAGTTTCAGATTCCAAAGCCAAGGATCAATAAATCCTGTACTCACTTCTCCTCTACCTGTCATAGTAACTTTGGCTTTCAATTTGATATTAACAGCAGATTGATCAGAAGGGACTTTATCTTGTAAAATTTTTATTGGTTGATGATTTTCATAGACCTCAACTTTTGCTACTGCATCTTTGGGTAATGAGTTGTTGATAGTCCCATAACCTCCTTCCATAAGGTCTTTCCCATTAACATAAAATTTGATAAGTGGTTTGCCTAAATGTTTGATGCTACCATCTTTTCCTACTTCAAAACCAGGCATTTTGCTTAATACATCAGCAAGCGTTCTATCGGATTTGTTTTCAAAAGCTTTTAGGTCGTAGGAAATGGTGTCGCCTTTTGCAGTAATCATTTTCGCTTTTAGTTTTACCTCTTTTATTTCTGTTGCTTCCGGACTCAGAGCAAAATTTTCGGTGTGGGTATCATTGTTGATACTTTTTATCAGAGTTTTGTGGTTAAAGGCTTTTACCTTGACCTCAACACTACTTTCCGGAGAGGTAAATGTTACCTTGTATTCGCCTTTTGCGTTGGTAATAGCATAAGCCAAGATAGCATCTTTTCCTTTTTCTTCAATGGTAATACTTGCAGAAGAAACCGTTTCTCCTTCTGAATTTTTTACAACTCCAGAGATTGTTTTTTGCGAAAAAACGATGGTACAAACCAACAACATGAAAATGGAGAGTATTTTTCTCATAATGTATTTTTTTTTGTTTAATGGAAATCTTTATAGTATTAGTAATTGTAAATAGTCTTTTGTTACAAACGATTGAATTTAAAATCTTGTTGTGTGTTTAAGGAATATTTTACGCAATGATGCAATACGCTTATTTTTAAAGGTTTAATGTTTTTATGACACAAAGCTATAACGATGTTAAAATTATAAATCTTCGATATTTTGCGTCATTTTATATTTTGTTACTTTGTGTATAATATTCATTTTCAATAATTTATTTTATAATTACAAATGCGAAACAGGTTTTTTTAAATTAAAAAAATACT
>JAFDZJ010000165.1 GCA_018266965.1 Bacteroidota bacterium | reverse complement strand
TCCATGCTGTTTCAAGTTGTTTTCTTCTAAATGTTGGCATACTTGAGGGATAGAACCATACAATTTCGGTTTCATCCAAAGAGCCTCCGTTCAATAGAACTTTATTTCGCATCATCATCATTAACTGTTTTAAAAAAGCTCTTGTTCTACGTTCTGCTTTGTTATTCCCTCTAAACTCAATCCACTTGAGGTTTGAGGTGATAGTGCTGCTTAATTTATAATCTTCTTTTAAATACCAAAATGGAATATTGAAATCAGCTAAAGCGAAGTTTGTCTCAACATTAAAACTCCCGTTATCATTTATAACTGTTCTTTGTGGAAACTTATAAAGACTATCCTTATCTATTGACAAAGGGCCGAATTCCTCTTTTATAATATTTATTAAGTCATCTGCTCCAAACCCCAAGGACGTTTTTGAAAGGGCATTGTCTGTTAAATTGCTTGGTTGGTATAAAGTGCCTATTTGTGTATCATTAGAACTTATATCAAAGGGTACAGATGCTCCGCCATTTTCCTTGTATTCAATATGTGTATTGGTAGTGCCAAAATCTACTGCAAATTTAAAAGTCTTTGAAGGTTTTGTTACTGGCTTGAATAAAGGAATGATAATTCCAGAAGTAGTATTATGCTTCACCTCAATAAAATCATAGGATTTCTCAACAACGTAATAATTTGTTGTAACTTTTTGTGATTGATGCTTACTGCTTCTATGAGTAGGTGGGATACTTGGTAGGGATGTTTGAGCATTCATTTCAGAATAGAAATTGAGGCTGTAAGTAAAGTGCTTATTTATTGGTTGAACATCTCTATCTACAAGCATTATTCTGTAATGGGGATTTATTTCATTTGAAATTCTAATGAATGGGTAAATAGCAACAGTAAATTGATTTTCTATTATTACACCTTTATTTTGTTCTTCGTCTGCTTGTTGTATCCTGTCACTGAATTTGCTCTCTAAATAGTCTCTTGAAATTTGTATATAGTTACTATTTTTAATTGGAATTCTTAAGATGGCGGTAACCCCACCAACGGCTTGTTTAATTTCAAACATTTTTTTTCCATCCGGTACTACTCCTTGTAAATCATTAATGGAAAAATAGTTAAAAAACTCTTTTTTAATAGGGAGTATAAAGCCGTGGTCTTGTTCACCTTGCCTTATTTCATAGTTACCGTTAAAAAATTTATCATTGTCAGTTGGATAAGGAACTTTAATTATGTACGGTTCTAATAAATCACTAACTGTTAAATATGGATATTCAATGTGAACTTGATTGGGCAAGGTTCTTTTAGTTATTGGTCTGTTATCGACTTTTGGAACATTCTTGTACCAGTCTTTTTGCCATCTTCCACCACCATACTTAAGCTCCTCGTTAAAGACATCAATGGGTAATATGCAGGGTAAATCACCAGAGTAAGACTTAGTGGCTTCAATAATAAAATCATTATCATCAACACTAGGTTTTATATCATACTTTTTTGCTTTTAATTTAAATCCCAAAATTTCAGCAAAGTTACCAGCAGACTTTACTTGAATATTGTTGAATGTACTTTGATACGAATCAGCACTTATATCTCTAATAGCATGTTGCAAGTTGGAATCTAAAATTGTAAATGTTTGCTCCAGGTATTTATTAAAGCCAGAAAATTTTTCTGAGAAATTGGGAAACGATTTTTGTATTGTAAAAAGGTATTTGATAAAATCATTTGTTCTCTTGTGCAATGGACAAAATGATAAATCAAAAAGTTTGTCATTTGCAAAACTAATATCAACATAAGATAAGTCATTAGCCGATGAAAAAAACAAAGTTGTTGGTGATGTCCCACCAATAATGTTAATTGGCTCTGGGCCATTCTTATAATTCAATAAATAAATATGCTTTAAATCAGCAAAATTAAAATGCTTTTTATCTTGAATAAGATACATTTTCAGGGTTTCACCCAGTAGCTTGTGCTTCGGATTTGAAGAATTTATTAATCTTCCTAAATCACTTTCGGCATCAATATCTAAAACTCCTCCATTAAGATGAATGCCCGAATTCCATTCCAAAATTTCAATCTTATTTTGTAGAGCTTCAATGTTAAAAAATATTTCTGCTATATCTAGACAGTCAGAAATCATTCTGTGATAAATGGTTCGCCCATCTAAAGCTTTTTTCAAATCATTCTGAGCATTTTGTAAACACTTATTAGATGTCACATATGAAAATGATGACTTTACTAAATCCATTCTTGCAAATGGGCTAGGTATTGAAGTGATTTGCGTTTGAGCATTAAGACCGGAAGGGTCTTGAATTGTGTCTATAGTATTGTGGTCTATATAATTCGGCAATTGTTGCCAATGCTCTATATTTTGTGTTGTACCCGTATGAAGGCGAAATATCTTGCTCATAATTATAGTTTTATTTCTTTATCTACAATATCGTTTGTCACTTCAGTAAAAAGTGCAGTGAGTTTTTGATTGGGCTTTAAATAATCAAGTGATGTTTCTCTTTCATTTAGCTTATTGAGGAAGCTCGTTATTCCTTCTCCATTTTTTACTTTGTTTAAAAAACCGGGCTTTACTGGCTTACCAATAACTTGGTTATAAATATCTTTCCCGTTCTTTTTAACGTCTAATGCAGAAAATGAAACGTTTGATACTTTCATTTCATCTAACCACTCTGTAAAGTGCTTATTAAAATTCGAAATGCTATTTCTGAATCGCTGGTCTAATGCCTCCTTTGACAATTTGTTATTGCCATTATGAATATGTGGCATTTTTGAATTTTTGCAAGATTCTTCATAGTGTGATTCCATATAGGTTTTAAATAAACTATATTTCGTCAAAGGCTTGGCTATTTGCTCATAGGTTTGGTTAGCTAAATCAGAAAATGTTATTGAATTAGAATCATTACCCAATCCGAATTCAAAGTATTTAGGGTTAGTAACTTCACCATTAACAAAGCTTAGCTCAATATCTGGTATACTCATAAAGTCAATTATAGAAAGAGCGGATGCAAGCTCAATAAAGTGGGCTTTATTTCTTTGGTCATCAGCACCGTCAGCTCCTTTTTGGTCGTTTGTAAGATTGTCTCCAATGTAGTATAGGGCATTAATTGCTTTATTGTCACAAATATTATCCGCATAATATTTTAAAGCTGCAATAGTTTTGGATATAAATGTGTTGCTATCAATACTTGAACCACTTGATTTATCAACGCCAAAATAAGGTAAGACGGAAACAGCTCCGATTTTAGCACTATTTAAAAATGAGTGATGTGGAGTTGGATTTTTGGCATCACGGATATTTTTTAAAATTAAGGGAAAACCAGCGGCACCGGTACCTCCAAATATTGAACTGACAATAAATACTCTGTCGTTTTCCTCAAAATTTGATGCAAACTTGTTGAAAAATTGTGTTTGCTTAAATTTATTTAAGACTACGCTTCCAATATTGGGATTTCCTTTAAATCCGACTTCCATGTCAGCATCTAGATTGCCTTTTGAAAATAAAAGAGAATTCAACGCTTTGTTATTAGCATCCAATTCACTGTACCCGATAAAGTCACGAAACAATTGACTTTTTACTCCATCTATATCGTAAGTGAATTTATCAGATAAATACCCGCCTTCTCCAATTTCATCTAAGGACGAAATCTTGGTTTTAAAGAAATCAGTTTTATCTGAAAATGATTTTTCCCTGATACTTTTATATTCTTTTAATATGTCAATGGTTCTGGTTAAATCACCGTTTGCACTGTCAGGGTCAACAATGATAGGTATTATAGTATCAGTATTTTCAATCTTGACGCCCGATGCTAATAGCATTGCAAGAGATTTTACAACTCTTGAACCTGTACCGCCAATTGCGAATAAAAATAATTTTGCCATATTAAAAAGGTACTTTTTTGTTATTACTACTTTTCCATTTTATTATCATTGACAAGATAAAACTCCATACGATAGAAAATATTGATGCAGTTGCACCAAATCCAATGCAGTCTGAATTTGTAATAGATAAATCTT